>NZ_JAVRCI010000022.1:0-93955 GCF_034530835.1 Nostoc sp. DedQUE12b
ATCTTTCGTAATACACTTTGACAAAGCTAGTGTTAACACGGAAGTCATCATCACTGTCATCAGTACAAAATATAAAGGCGCGACCAAATCGCTTCTATAAGTATCAAGACGTAACATTTTGCGTCTATAGTTTTGTCTGTCTTGTTCTTCTAAACCCTGGTTCAGTGAGACAAGTTAACAGAATTATTTAAGGTATATCTCAAAACACGAACTTTAAGTGCATCAATAAAGGACTAACGGTGTGCTGTATTTAGCAGAAGTACAAAAACAGAAAGGTGGTTTACTCAGTGGCGGTGGCAAAACCGAACTGAAACTGCTAGCTTGTCAGCGAACTGACCAGAATTGGAGTACTGTGTCGGAAGAGGTGATTGCCGCTGAGGACGCAAGCAAATTAAATGATGGCGCTTTGGTATTGGTTGAACTCAATCCCAATCGTCAAGTGCAGCGAATTCAAGAAGCAGGGCGTCCACTCGTCAATATTTTGCAGAATTTTTCCCGCCAGTTGGAGAAATTTAAGCTCAAGGAAGATGAGATCGATCAGTGGAAACAGTCACTAACATTTCAGGCGCAAGAGTTGAATCGCCGTGAAATGGACATGGAGGTACGAGCAGAACAGTTGCAGCAATTGGAGGATGAGGTACAACATCTAGAGCAGCAAAAACAGGAAGTTGACACCTCGCGCCAGGAAATTGAACGATTACAAGGAGAAATTGAGCGCAACCGCCAAGAGTTGGAAGGCGCTTGGGAGCATTTACGGGGTGAGCAGCGTCGCCTGGAAGAACGCCAAGCGGATTTTCAACAAGGGACGGTTTTGGATGAGGAGCAAAGTCGAGTAATGAGTGAGTTACTTGATCGCTTGTCTAGCCGTGTTACTCCTACGGAAACAGTTAGAGAACACCTGCATCTAGCCTTTGAATTAGTCGAAAAGCAGCAAGCGACTCTTAGCCCGCACTGGCAAAAACTGGAGGAGCATAAAAGTGCGATCGCACAACAGCAAGAAGAAGTTGAGCGCTTGTCACAAACCTTTAGCGATCGCCAAAATGCATTACAAGAAGCGCAAAATTCTCTAGTTCAGCAAAGAGCGCAATTGCAGATAAATACAGCAGACCTTACCAGTAAGCAAGAGTATGCTCGGCTCGTCAAAGAGCAGTTACGAAACGCTGAAGAGTTATATCAACAGATGCACTCTTTAGCTGCAACATCTGGTGATGTAGTTCTTGGTAAGGAAGCTGATGTGGAGGCTTTGGAAAAAATGCCTTTAGAAGAACTACAAAAGATAGTGCAAGACTTACAGCATAAGTTAGAAATCGACGCTAGCTTTGTTCACGATCAAGAACAAGAACTGAAATATAAACAAGAAGCTATAGAAGAACTTCAAACTAAATTAAATCACGCATCTGACCATGACCACATCAATTTGGAACTAGAACTAACTGATGAAAAAGACCTTTATCAGATGCTAAATTCCAGTTTGGTGGGACAACGCCGCAATATGCTACAGCATCAGAAGTTTCTCAAGCAACATCAAACTGTACTGCTACGGCGGCAAGGACATACTGTTACTGAGGAAGAAAGTAACAACAAAATTAATTTAGAACCGATTCTGTTACAAATTGAAAATCAGCGACAACAATATTCACAAGAAATCCAAAAGCTGGAACGTGAAATTGAGCAGATTCGTTCTGGTGTTGAGCTAAATCAGGGAATGATTGACAATCAAACTCACGATCTAGATGAAAAGCGCCAAGAACTGAAAGCGATCGAGGAAAATTTACTATCCCTACGAAGAACAACCGCTGAATTATCTGGTCGAGTGAATCTTTATCAAGAAGCATTACAACCAATTCAGGATTCTCTAGATGGATTACGGCAAAAGCTGCAAGGAATTGGAGAATCTTTGGATCAATTCCAGGAAACTGGTGATTATCAAGTCCAAGCGATCGCTCAGATGCGTCATACTCTCCAGAGTTTAATGCCTCAGCCAGAATTATTAGCATCTTAACAAGTTAGAAGTTATGGCGATTCACATCTGAATGAACTACATGATATCAAAACCTCACTCCCAACCTCTCTCCTTAGTAAGTATCCATTGGCCATAATTTTCAATTATGCAGTTGACCGGGTTTCAACATTTTATTGCTAACAAAAGATTTCCAACATTTTTAAGCCTTAATAAATCGCTAAAAGTCTTGCTGAATAAATGTTCAAATTTTGCTGTGTTAAGAGTGACAGAAAAAGGTTAGTTGTAAACAACAGTAACCTTTCCTGTAGCTGAATTCCAGTAAATTGCACCTCTTTCAAAAAAGCTCACTCGCTGTCCCGCAGTACCAACAGGTTGTTCGTCGGAAATTGGATAACCTAAAGGGCTTCTTTCACGCCCCATACTTACCCATTTTAACCGAATATCGCCATACACGGCATAAGCACCAATGCTCGGATGCCAATAGATTGATGCGTTAAACTCAAAATCATTGAATCGTCCTCCATTATAAGCAGGAAGCTCATCGGTAATGGGATAGCCAAAGCCATTTTCCCGACCAGTTTGGTTCCACTTCACACCAATGTCTCCGTAGACAGCATGTGCGCCCAAGTTGGGAAGCCAATAAATATAACCATATTGGAACTCATTGTACCGTCCTCCTCTAGCAGCAGGCAGTTCATCGGTTATGGGAGAACCAAGTGGGCTTGAATAACCACCTAGGCTTACCCATTTATCATAAATATCTCCGTAGATTGCTACTGCGTACACCGGCTGGTTCAGCACTAACGGCATCGTTACAAATGAAATTGGCATCACTGACAGGATTGCCAGTGTTGATAATCCAAAACCAAGTTTTTTAAGTTTCATAAAATTCTCTTTGTATTTATGAGCGTGATATAAAACTGACCATTAACTAAGATTATGTTCTTTTATATGTTTGCTGTCTATACATAAAAAATCAGTGCTTTAACTGAGAGTTTTTAACCTAAAAAATCAGTTTTATACGAAAAAATAAGTAAAAAAAGAGAAATTAAGGTAAATCCCTTAAATCTTCCACAATACGTACTAATAACTTGTTTCGTCTCGAGATCTTATGTCGGGTTGTCGTAATTCTTCAACTGCCCACTTCTGCATGATGTACTATGATCTATAACTATACTTTTCTCAAAACTATACCTAGCAAGTCTTTTGGTTTATTTTAAATATTTTGTTTTTTTATTAACAAAGATGAAACTAATGGATAGCCGAACTCACGGAGAGGAAATAAAGTACACTTTTATCGGGGTGAGGTACAGCTTAACCTCACTAGATTAGAAAATGCTATAAGAATGATTAGCTAAGAATTAAATAAAGTTTTGAGAGCAAATCTCAACACCCAAAATCGAAAATTCCAAACTTCAAACTCATAACTATTTCAAGCAGATCCAATCGCCTTCTACTTGAGCGATCGCACCACCAGGAAATGGATCAGTTTGGGATCGGTTGGGCGCTATGATTAAAGCGGTTAATTTTTCAATGTGTTCAAAACTGGGCGCATCAGTCAGTATTTGCTGCAATACCTGACGCATCACGCGACGTTGCAACGCCAGTGGTGCTTTCTGCAATACCCGACGATTTAACCGTAAGGGAAGAACAGTAAGAGAATCTTCTTCATGTCTCACGCCCAATGCCGCACCCCGCAAATGCTGGGCAGCTTTTTCCAAATATTCCACTTCCGCTTGTAAAAGTTCTGCTGTTTGGGCTAAGGCTGATTCTACTTGGGGGTTGAAATTATCTCGCAAATATGGTAGTAATTCTTGGCGAATGCGGTTGCGGGCATATTGCAAATCTTGATTGGTGGAATCTTCCCAAATTGGTAATTTAAATTCTTGACAAAATTGCTCTGTTTGTATTCGAGTAATTTCTAAAAGTGGACGCACTAAGACAATGCCTGTAGTTAAAGGGCGTTGCCAAGTCAAGGCTTGTAAACCATCAGCACCAGTACCGCGAATTAAATTGTAGAGGAGAGTTTCGGCGCGATCGCTGGCGGTGTGTCCTGTAACTATATATTGATAATTATTTGCCTGAGCGATCGCACTTAAAACTTGATAGCGCCAATCGCGTGCAGCAGCTTCACTATTTATCGGTTTGTTCGCTGTTTCTAAATAAAAGGATATACCCCAAGTTTTAGCTAAATTTTCGACGTGGTTAGCATTAGCTTCGGAGTCAGAACGCCAGCGATGATCGCAGTGAGCAATACCTAAATACCATCCCCATTTGGATTGTAAATCTAAAAGTAATTTTATTAAACACAGAGAATCTTGTCCGCCGGAGACAGCAACTAATAGCCGCTGGTTGCGCTCAAATAAGTGGCGCGATCGGATGGTGCGATGAATTTTTGCATGTAGGGGAGTCCATACCATTTTATTTTTTTCAGCGCACACAGACACAGATAATTTTCTATTATATCTGTGTATATCAACTTGAGTATTAGTTTTTACCTTACTTTAGTTGCTGCCGAAGGTCGTCAAGGGGAGAGTTTTCGTGTTTGATGTCTAATCGATTATCTTCGATTTCAGTTTCATCAGGGCAGAATTCTAGGCGCACTCTAATTTTACCTGTTCGCCATTGTTGACCGGGTATTAAAACACAACATTCAAATCCTTCTCCAAATACTCTTGATCCTGACGATGTAAAGTGTTCTGCCCAAATTTTTTTGATTTCCTTGAATAACTGAAACACTATTTGAGTGCGGGGTAAATTTTCAAATGCTTCTTGATAAAAATGCACAACATCATCATCAGAATTTAGAGGTTCCCATTCATCATTCATAATCAATTTCCTGTAACTAAATTTATAGTTCCCAAGAGATTGAAATTAATTGTTTGGATTTGACTGACAGCCGCAACTTATTTAACTATCACTGCTAGTTAGGGGAAACTAATGAAGAGTCCTGAGTACAATTAGCGGTAGCGGAGCGTTGAGCCATTGCTGAGTAGCGATCATCAGCCTGAAGATGGAGTGATAGAGATAATTTACTTAAAATTAATAGTGCTAATTATAACTTAGTATCCATCTCTTATCCAAGGGTAGAGGACATTATACATCATAAATTTCTGTTGTAATTAGTGCCGGGTAGAGCTAGCGTAAAGTGGACAATTTGACAATCTTTAATACTCAAACTACTTGGCGTATAGTCATAATCTGTCCGCACGCAAGAAGAACGCAAGACACTTAATATATGGTTCAGAATCTCGAAAGAACACGCCAGAGTGCAAGGTTTCCAGAAACTGCACCGGCTGCTAATCCCGTATTTTTTAGAACCTATAGCCGCCGTACAAAGGCCGGACTAAGGGAAACATGGGATGAGGTATGCGATCGCACTATACTCGGCTTAGTCGAGTTGGGAAAGTTAACTCAAGAAGAAGCTGCCACACTGGATAAGATGCAGCGCAGCTTGAAAGCTATGCCTAGTGGGCGCTGGCTATGGGTTGGTGGTGTGTGATTCGTTGAGTCGAAACTGGTTACAGGAAAAGCTTTTCAGCAAAATCCTTAGCCTTGAGATGACTCACTAGGTTCTTAGAAATCCGTTACAAATACTCAAGCGGATAACCGAATAAGTTATGTACGGATAACCGAACCTTGATAACTGTATAACCTTATAGGTGATGTGACAAACCATCACAAAGTCCTATCCTCCAAGCGTGGGAGTGAAAGCATTTCCCCTACCTAGTGACTGGTTATCAAAGGGTAAAGCGGGGAAAAACGCTGGTAAAACCAAACCATGAGGTGAATCCCAGCAAGCAAGAATGCATGGACAACGAAAGTGAAGGTACGTCTGAACAGTCGTAATCCAGTAAGCAGCGAAAAGAATGGTTGATACGCTGCGGTCAAAAGACACTGAGACACATAGGAACCTGAAAGTACCGCCATAAAGGTCACGCTTTCCTGTCTCCGGCTGAGTAGTACCGTCCTAAACATTCAAACAAAGGTTATACGGAACGAAGTAATCCTGTCTGTGGCTCTCTAAGAGGTCGATATTAGAGTAGGAACCAATCCACAAGCCCTAACAGGAAGAGATGGAATCAGAAGCAAAATGCCTACCTGTAATGGGTATGGATACGCAGACAGATTCCCGATGATTTGGAAGATAGAGTTTCAACAAAAGCAATGAAAATGACTAAAACACGGGAAAAACCGATGGTGGTATGGACACAAGTGAACTGGCGAAAGCTAGAACGCACGGTGTACAAGTTGCAAAAGAGAATCTATCAAGCCTCTCAAAGGGGAGATGTCAAAGCAGTGCGTAAATTGCAAAAGACTCTTCTAAATTCCTGGTCTGCCAAAATGCTTGCCGTCCGTAAAGTGACACAAGATAACCAAGGAAAGAATACTGCGGGAGTAGATGGGAAAAAGGCTCTAACGCCTAAAGCCCGATTTGAGCTAGTGAAAACACTAGAACTAAACCACAAATCTACCCCCACCCGCAGAGTATGGATTCCCAAGCCCGGGAAAACAGAAAAAAGACCTTTGGGTATACCCACTATTGCAGAACGGGCAAAACAAGCACTGGTGAAATTAGCCTTGGAACCCGAATGGGAAGCCAAGTTTGAGCCTAACAGCTACGGATTCCGACCTGGTAGAAGTTGTATGGATGCTATTGAGGGTATCAAAGTAGCAATTAAGCAAAAGAGCAAATATGTTCTGGATGCCGATATTGCAAAATGTTTTGACAAAATTGACCATAAGAAACTTTTGAACAAAATCAATACGTTTCCAAAACTTCGCAGACAGATTAAAGCATGGCTTAAGTCTGGTGTTTATGATAGCGGAGCATGGTTTCCAACCGATGAAGGAACCCCTCAAGGTGATGTAATTTCACCATTATTAGCAAACATCGCTTTACACGGAATGGAAAAGATTGTCAAGGAATTTGCCCGAACCCTTCCAGGGAAAAAGCACAATAACGAGAAGGAAATCACCTTAGTCAGATATGCCGATGATTTTGTCATCCTACATCCCAAGTTGGATGTACTTATGAGGGCTAAAGCACTAATTGAGGAATTCCTTAATGATACTGGTTTAGAACTTAGACCAGAAAAAACTCGCATCACCCACACCTTGGAACACATGGGTGAAGAAACCCCTGGTTTTGATTTCCTTGGCTTTAATATCCGCCAGTACCCAGTAGGGAAGTACGCAACAGGCAAAAACACACACGGGAAACCGCTAGGATACAAGACATACATTAAGCCAAGCAAAGAGGCTGTTAAAGCTCACTATCAAAGGTTAGCTAATGAAATTGATAAGTTAAAATCTTGTCAATCTCAAGTCGAACTAATCAAGCGACTAAATCCAATCATCACTGGATGGAGCAACTATTACTCCAAAGTTAACAGTGCTGAAATCTTTTCAGAGCTTGACCATTTACTAACACTGAAGTTAATTGCTTGGATTAAGGCTAGACACCTACACAAATCTATAAAACGGTGGATTAGGAAATATTTCGGCTCCAAAGGTGGGTCAAACTGGATATTCCGCGCTATTACCGAAGGTAAAACACTCTATCTTACCTACCACGGTGATTTCCATATCCAGAAATTTGTCAAAGTCAAAGGAGAAGTCAGCCCCTACAACGGCGATTTCATCTACTGGGCTACCCGCATGGGCAAAAGTGTCGAATTACCAACTAGAGTCTCCAAACTGCTGAAAAAGCAGAATGGAAAATGCACAGAATGCAATATGTACTTCAGAGATGGAGATGTAATGGAAGTAGACCATGTTATTCCTCGAATCAAAGGGGGAAAAGACAGCTACGAAAATTACCAACTATTGCATAGACACTGCCATGACATCAAAACCAAACGAGACGGTACTCATGACAAGAGCCAAATCATTGAGGAGCCGTGTGATGCGAAAGTATCACGCACGGTTCTGAAGCCGAGTCATATTGGCGACAATGTGGCTTAGGGTAATACAGACTGGATAACCAAGCCAAAGAACTTTTCCGGGGCTTATAATTGTACTTCTACCAATCTCGAAGACTGGAGCGCCTTCGGCTTAATGATGGATTTGGCAATGATGGGCTGTGGTACTGGAGCCGTCCTAGAACCACAATTTATTAACCAGTTGCCCCACATCCGTAATCGACTAAATGTCACTGTAAAAGGTGAAATTGGCAGCACTCCTGTCCAACTGCGACGTGAATATACTGAAACTCATATAGAAGGAAATAACGTCACTATTCACGTTGGAGATAGCCGTGAAGGTTGGGTTGAATCATATCAAGCCTTATTAGAACTCTCTACTGATGAGCAATTTTCAGCAGAAGTGGAAGTATTAGTTGATATTAGCGATGTCCGAAAAGCAGGAGAAACTCTCAACGGCTTTGGAGGAGTTGCAAATCCGGTGAAATTGCCTGGACTTTATCAGCGTTGTGCTTCTATCCTGAATAAAACTGTAGGGCGGCAATTAAATTCAGTTGAATGCTGTCTGTTAATCGATCAAGCTGCTGTAACAATTGTTGCCGGCAACATCCGAAGAAGCGCGGGGATGCGTCAGTTTATTGCTGACGATGAACAAGGAGCTACCGCCAAAGATAACTTATGGCAGCAAGATGAAAATGGCAACTGGCGAATCGATCCAGAGCGTGATGCACTCAGGATGGCAAACCATACCAGAGTTTTTCACCGCAAGCCCACTTTAGAAGAATGTGTTGGTGCTGTCCGCAAACAATATTATAGTGGCGAGGGAGCCATTCAATGGGCTGGTGAAGCCGTAGCGCGATCAAACATAGATTTGCTACCAACACAAGCTTTGAAAGTTGAGTTTTTACAAGCTTATGAACAAGGAACAGCAAAACAGTGGTTAAAAGAACGTTATTCAAATCTTGATGCTAATGAGTTAGAACATCGTTTAGCTCGCTATGGGCTAAATCCGTGTGGTAAGTGATTTTGCCTCACGTTAAAAACCTCGCAAAAACGGGGAAGGCTGAGATGCTAATCCCGTGGTAATCAAAGGAAGTAAAAAGTCTTTGACACCGTACAGCGTAGAGAGTGAAACTAGATGACATCCGAAATTGGTGTCTAGAATATAATCTCTCCAAGAGTGCGGGGGCGGATGTGAAAAACACTTTTATTATCTGATATCACATCTGTAAAAGGTACGCGGAGCTACTGCAAATAATCAAGCAGTAGAACTAGGGGATAAAAAGCCTCTAGGGTAACAAATCTGGAAATCATCGGTAGTAACTTCCACTGCAATTTGTCAGAGGTTCACCTTAATCAAATCGACCCACGTAACTACAAAGAACAAGAAGAAGCTTTCACTGCTGGGGCGTTATCTGTAGCGGCACTTTTAAATCACAAATTCCTAGAACCACGCTATCAATACAGCCGTGAATTAGACCCAATTGTGGGAGTTTCTTTTACAGGTTTATTTGATTTCTTTGTCCATGCTTTTGGTGTTGATTGGCTGCGTTGGTGGGAAGCAGGAAGGCCTGCAACTCCCCAAGGATTAGCTTTCAAGCGTGAGGAAGAAAAATATCTAAGTTCTTGGAGAGATATTGTACATCGTGTAGTTTGGGATTATTGCGATCGCCACAATCTCAAGCGCCCAAATCGCTGCACTACAGTGCAACCCAGTGGTACTAAGGCTTTATTAACTAATGCTAGTTCAGGCTGGCATCCTCCCAAAGCTCAAAGATTTATTCGCCGGATCACCTTCGGTAAAAATGACCCAGTAGCTTTAGCTTGTATTGACTATGGTTACAACGTCATTCCTTCTCAATCAGACAAAGATGAACAAGGTAATTTGCTTAACGATCCCTTCGATCCACGGGTGAGTGAATGGCTAGTAGAAATCCCTGTTTCTGTAACTTGGGCTGATTTACCAGGAGCTGATGAAATTGATGTTTCTAAGTTTTCAGTCTTAGCCCAATTTGATTTTGTCCTCCAGGTTCAACGTTGGTACGTGACTCACAACACATCAGCAACTTTGGAATTGCGCTCTGATGAAATCGAGCCTTTGGGACAGCGCATTTACGAAACCATTCAGAATGATGAAGGATATATTTCAGCGGCTCTTTTAGCTCGTTTTGATGATTTGCAATCATTCCCACGTTTGCCATTTGAACCAATAAATAAATCAACCTACGATCGCTTAACTCAAGAAGTGAAAGCGCGGCGCAAAACAGATGATTTCTGTGCAGTACTAAGCCGCTACGATTTAGGCGAAATGACAGAAGCTGGCCCTAGTGGTTGTGATTCTGATAAGTGTATGTTTCCTGATCAGCAACCAAGCTTGTAAGGGGAGATGAGTGGAGAGTTGGAAAATGAGGGAGATGAGGGAGACAAGGGGGACAAAGGAGAATTTACTCCCCCCTCTCTTCCTTGCCTCTTCTCCATGCTCAATGCCCCATCGCCAATGCCGTAACACGTTACGATCAATTAAGAAGTAATAATTTTTTACGGCAGTGCCAGGAGTCTCTTATGTTCATTGATGAATTGTCACCTATATTCAGAGAATTTACCCAGCATCCAGTCTCATTTGTGGGTGGGTTCTTCTCTGGTGTGCTTCGGCTCAATCTTGCAGACGATCCCGTTAAAAGCTGGCTGGATAAACAAATCCGCTCAAATAGTTACACTAGCAACACAACGGAGGCGCATAACGGCAAAGCCACCGGTCCTCAGCAGATTTCGATTGACTAAAAACTCCATCCATACATAGTTAAATTTACTACAAAAGAAGGAGTCAGTGCTGCGTCGGCAGCACTGACTCCTTCTTTCTACAATAGACTTCTTGGCATTTGTCGGGGTAAAGGGGAAGGTGGGGTCCCCTCTGGGGATAAGGGGCGGGGGAAAAGGGTAAAGAAACTCAAAATCCTTTCCCTTTAACCTTTTTCCTTTTCCCTAAGAGTGCAAAAATATATTTTTGCACTCTTAAGGCAATACTTCTCGGGTTTTGGGGAAAAGGGGAAAGGGAAAAGGGAAAGAAAAAACCTTTAACCCTTACCCTTTACCCTTTACCCCAAACCCGATTCCGAGTTAAAAATGCACAAAGCGAGAAGTATTGACTCTTAAGGGACTTGCAAAAAATAAATTATCCCAAATTATTTATAGATTTATAGGGGCGCAAGTCCTTGCGCCCCTACGACGGAATATTTTTTAACTGGAAGTCTCTAGGGAAAAGCAATCTAAACTAGATTTTTGCTCATTAATTGTTGTCTCCAGGCTAAACAAACTTTGTAGCAACAGACTTTTTAAAGTTTGTTGTCCACGATTCTCAAAGACTCCACAAGCACGAATTACATTAGCGAATCATTGTAATCCTGCAAGAAGCAAGCTAAGTAGAAAATGTGAGGATCAATTACGAACTACCATTAACTGCGTTGCCAAATTTTAATTGTCTTATCCAAACTTCCACTGACTAACATTTCACCGGAAGCTGTGAAGGCTAATGCTGTGACTATATTACTATGACCTGTAAATGTACCCAGTAATTCCCCAGTTTGTAAATGCCACAACTTGATAGTTTTATCAGCACTACCGCTGGCGATAATTTGTCCATCGGGACTTAAAGCGATCGCATAAACTCTACCTCTATGCCCTTTAAGGGTATGAAGTAATTCTCCAGTCTCCAATTGCCAAACTTTAATCGTTTGATCCCAGCTACCACTCACAAGCAGTTTAGCATCTGCACTGATTGCTAAGGAACAAACGATGTGAGAATGACCCATAAGGGTGTGTAATGGTTGTGCATCTTTTAAACTTTTGATTCCCGTTTGGGGTGAAGTGCGCCAAACTTTGATTTTGCGGTAACTACCTGTAACGAGAGTTTCGCCATCTCGACTTAAAACTAGAGAATGAGCAGCTGTATCATCTAAAGAAAGTGCGATCGCTACTTGACGTTGCATCAAATCCCAAAAGAGAATTTTTCTGTCATCTCCGCCTGTCGCTAACATTCTGCCATCTGGGGTGAAAGCAGCACACCGCACTACTCCATTGTGTTTGTGCAAAATATCTATCAAGTCTAAAGCGCCTACGTGCCAAAGCTTAATTGTTGAATCTGCACCGCAACTCACTAAAGTCTGTCCATCTGAACTAAAAGCTAGGGAATTCACTTCATCCACCAGCCCAGATATTACCCAAGGATACTCTGATAATGTCTCAATTAATTCACCCTTGCTTAAATCCCAGAGTTTCGTTTCTCCACGACTACCACTTGCCAATATGGGTAAGGCTTTGCCATTGTTACACGCAAAACTGAAAGCGAGGCAATTAATCCCTCTGGTGTGTCCTTGCAAAGTCTGCCAGCATTCCCAGTCACCGACTATATTCTTAAGGTAATGATCTGATGGTAGAGTTTGTATTGTATCTGCGATCGCCATCTCATTAATTACTGGCGACGTGTCTTTTTTGCCAATAAGTGATTCTAAATACCAATTTAACCCCCCTGCATACAACAAGTTACTCGGAGTGACATAGAGTTTTGGTTCAGTCAATTCAAGTTGATTTGTAGGTAAAAAGCCTGTTATTATACTTTGTTTCTCGTAACCTAAATTACCTGTAGATGGATAAAACAAACACAGAAAAATTAATACTTGGTGATTTTTTAAATCTTCTTGAGTAACTGACCACCTAATTTTGTCTTTCTTAATACCATTAAAACTTTCTCCATCAGCAACGTAAACTTGAACACTTAGCTGAGGATGATCTTTGAGTATATAAGGAAATTTACTTTCGCCACACAAATTTCCCTCATCATCTAAAATCATGTTTTGCAAAGTATCTTGTGACACCTTTTTTACCAATTTGCCCAAGCGTTCAGTTATTACTCTGTCAACAATATGCTCCCGAAAAAGATAATCTTGAGCTTGTTGTTGGAAGTATTTAGGAAAAGGTATCGTCCAGTCAGGCGGCTCAGGATATTCCGGCGGGGTTGGCGGCGGATTTTTAGCGAGAACTTCTGCTTGTTGGCGAGAAAGTTCTTGGAGTCTAGCCAATGGCTCGCCCCAAAAGGCTATAACTTCAGTGTGACAACCTTTAACTTGACTTTCCAGTAAAGATAAGTCATAAGTTTTAGGTTTTTTCACACGTTGAAGGAAGTCAATTTGTTGAGCTTTGAGTAAGCTAATCCAATCCATCTCCATTCCTGCGGCAAACTATTGCATACCTACGGTAAGCTATACAAATGCAATTACTCAAGTTTATAATCTTAGTTAATTAAAAATTCAGTAATATTAACAGTCTAATAAAACACAGCCATTGACAAATGTTTCCGTGAAAGAGATAGATGGATAGCACTTAGACATTTCATGAACTGATGCAGTTGAAGTATATAGAATTAGATGATATCAGTCAATTCTAACGGAGATAGAGAATGAGATACTGTTTCCCTAGAAACACTTCTAGCTGTAAAGGAAAGTTGAATTTGAGACGGATTTTAAAGACTAGAGTAAGCTGAAGTCAGCAAATAGCTACATAAAAATAACCTAGTAACGATAATTCTCGGAAATATCATCTGAAATCGAAATAAATTCTGAAGATTGGCTAATTTTAACCTTTGCGTTTCGGTTGTCTGGGTGTAGTACTTAGATCAGAAGAGTCGCCAAAAGTATCCCTTGCTTCGATCTGTTTAATTTTCATTTGCAAGTTCAAGTCATCACTGCTAACAATTGTTTCCAAATTCGCTAATCTCCGCTCTAGCAGTTCTATTTGCTGCTGTTGCAAATAGTTAGTTTTGGATTTTTGCTCATCAGAACGCCAAACAGCAACTGTACCAACAGCCGCGCCACCAATAGCAACTAAAGGAAGAATAGCACCGCTTCTAGTAACGGCTGACAGTGGGACGCAAACTCCCAGAATGGCTACTGTAATTACCCAAATTCTTGTGGTGGCAGATAATCTGACATCTTGATATTGTTCTAGATTTGATTGAGATTTTTTAGCCATAAATTTATCCAAAGAAAAGTTATTTGCTACATTCGCACAAATGTTGACTAAATTACTTCCTACAATCGGGTTAAGTATAATTGCTATCCTAGTATTATCTTTGTAATTATGGTTACTCAGTTATTTACGATCGCTAGATTAGGATTACTGGGAGTAGTTGCAATACGGTTCGGTTAAAGGGGAAAGGGGAAAAACTTTTAACCCTTAACCTTTTCCCCAAAGGTAATTCTGAGTTCAAAATGCTTATCCGAACCCTATTGGGAGTAGTTGTACCTGGGCAATAGAATAATTTTCGGAAAATGATATTAGGAAAAACCAGATGACAGTTGATAATTTTTTCCAAGCTGCTAAAATTGAGGGTTTCCAGTCTCCTTACGATACTATTCACCTGAAAATTTTCTATCCAGCACAGATGCCGAGTCAGGTAGAAATAAATAGAGAAATTTTGCCAGTAGATTTAGAAAAAGCACCTTTTCCAGTAGTGATTTTCTTTAACGGCTTTAACTGTGATGCTCAACAATATCAATGGTTGGCGGTTAAACTCGCTGAACATGGACTAGTGGTGATTCTGTTTAACTGGATTGCAGAAGTTATGCCAGGAATAATTAGTCTGACTCCAGGGATTGATATTGAAAAGAGGAAACCAACAATTTATCGTACTGTTCCGACTGCTTCGGCTTTACCTGCACTGCTAGCGAAAGTGGAACAGTTACAGTCTGAGGGTATTTTAGCTGGAATGCTCGATCTGCAACGAATAATTTTAGGTGGACACTCCGCAGGTGGTAGAGTAGCAATCGAAAATGCCGATCCTCATTTTTTCCCTCAAATTGCAGCATCTTTTGGCTATGGTTTACACACTATGGCAACGTTATCACTAGGGTATGAGGCAGGTACTATTTTACCCTTACCAGACTCCCTACCACTTCTACTGATGGGAGGAACCTGCGATGGAATAATTGCCAACAGCTGCGATCGCTATGGTATAAGTCCTGGAAATGCTACCACCTCAGTCATCCGTACATTCCAAGAAGCAATTACTGGCGGACGAAATGATAGCTATCTACTACTTTTGGAAGGGGCAAATCACTTTTCGATAGTTAATCAGCCAGACTCCACCTTAAAGACACCCTTGTTGGACTTTCCCGCCACCCAACCCCAAGAAAGCTTCCGTTTGCTTATGAGTGAAATCATTAATTTGTTTATTGACACTCATGTTCGTCATCAACCAGAAGCATCTCAGTCGCTTGAGCAATTATTAAATACTGCCAATCCTCTGATAAAATCCTTTGAGCGTAAATAGTTAAATTTATTATGACAATTGGATCTTATATTTTTCTCGCTGGAGCAAGTCGCGGTGTTGGTCGAGAAATTGCTCAATATCTGACATCTCAACAGCTAAAGGTTAAAGCACTCCTGAGAACAGCAACAGTTGCTAGTGAGCTAGAAGCAATGGGTATTGAAGTAGTTCAGGGAGATGCCTTGAATATTGGCGATGTCGAACGCGCAATCGTGACAGATGAACCTATTCACACCGTTATTAGTACAATTGGCGGTTTACCTTCAGATGTAGAAAGGCCGGATTACCCTGGTAATAGAAATCTAATCGATGCAGCAGTTAAAGCTGGAGTGCAAAAGTTTATTCTTGTATCTTCCATAGGTGCTGGCAGTAGTGTTGTTGCTGCCTCACCCCAAGTTTTAGAGGTACTGGGAAAAGTTTTAGCTGAGAAAGACAAAGCCGAACAACACTTAATTGCCAGTGGACTTACCTATACAATCATCCGTCCTGGTGGACTCAAGTCAGAACCAGCAACGGGTAATGGTGTTTTGACTGAAGATCCGCACATTATTGGTAGCATCAATCGTGCAGATGTGGCGCAGTTAGTTGTTCGCTCTTTAAATAGCCAACGTGCCAATAATAAAGTCTTGTCAGCCGTAGACCGAAATATGCTATTCGGGCAGAGAGAATTTGCCGAATTTACTTTGGAGTAATTTAAGCACGCCAGCGCAGTATTTGACTCTTGACAGGATTGACAAATTCTCGTCCTTCAGCGACAGATCGAGCGTACTCCCGCTTTAACTGGTAATACCACTGTGCCTGCATATCTGAGTCTTTAATCAGCCGCAGCACAGGATTATATTTCAAACCAATTTGCTGTTTTTCCACAACCGTTCGGTCTTGGCCAATGAAAGTCCGCGCCAGCACGTGTAACAGTGGTTTGAAAAATCCCACCCAAGGAAGTGTCCAGTAAAGAGCAAAAGTTACTTCAGTTTCGATGTCTGAAATTGGTGTAACTGCCGTCAAATTAACGACTCGATTATTACCAATGGTGGTTTCTTCAATTCTGACTCCAGGCAAACGAAAGGAAATCTCCGTTTCTGGCACACCACCGCCAATCAACCAGTATAATCGACCACCATTGGCTGGTAATCGGTGTCGTCGCATCGTAAAGCCGTAGGGCGAAGCATCAAATTGCTTTACTTCTTCGTGCAATTGCTCATTTCGCCACCACCAAGCACGATGAACGTAGGGTGAATGAGCAGGATCCATCAGACCTACTACTGCATGATCTATAAAACAAGGAAATTTTACTACTTCTACAAACTGGTGCGATCGCCCATCAAACCCTGGAATTACCGGAATTTCCATATCAGATGCAGGTTGAGGGTTATCGGGATCGGGCATATATATCCAGATATTCCCTTGGGCTTCGCGAATACTATATGACTGCACGTCGAAGCGACTCAAATCCATTTGCTGCTCCTCCACAAGAGAAGGTATCGCAGTACAGCGCCCAGCAGAGTTAAAGCGCCAACCGTGATAACAGCATTCAACTTCCTGCCCATTGAATCTCCCACAACTCAAGGGCACACCACGATGGGGACAAATGTCTGTCATTGCAGACACTTTGCCATCCTGGCTGCGAACTAACAGCACAGGTTCTCCCAAGAAAATGCGGCTGATCATCATACCTGGCTTGATTTGATCGCTAGGCAGAGCATAGTACCAAGTATTACGTAATACAAAATTATCGTTATTTTTCATAACTAATGGCCTCTGCCTTTGACACAACAAAAGTCCTGGTTTGTGGAAAGGAAGGTGATGCTGGAAAACATTCTTTCAGGTTTTTAATTACTGTAGGTAAGTTCAACTGATGTACTTATTAGTCGTGTTCGTAATTCTCTCAGATTTAGGTTGTTCTAAAAGCATTGCGGGTGTGAAATTGGATTATTCGCCAGAAATCTGTACAAATACCGTTCTTTTACGCGGCCCATCCAACTCAAAAAACAATACAGATTGCCAGGTTCCCAAAGCTAATTTACCATCCACAATGGGAATTATCTCACTCGTGGTCAGCATCATTGCCATTAAATGAGAGTGAGCATTAATCGGCTCATCTTCTGGGACATCTCTTAAATGCAAGTCATTATGTAAATAGCTGTCTGATTCCGGTGCTATTTTTTGCAAGAATACTTTTATATCTTCTAATAATCTGACTTCATTTTCGTTGATAGACAACGCTGTTGTTGTGTGTTGAGAAAATACTAAAACTTGTCCATTTTTAATTAATGTTGAGGCAATAAAATCTTGAATTTGTGGGGTGATATTATGAATATTAATTTTTGGCTCAGTTTCAATTTCAATTAACTTATTAATAATTGGCATCTGTTGAATTTTATATTTAGGATTGCGGACGAGTACCGCAAGGCGGAAGTCAAAAGTTAACACTGAGCGGAGTCGAAGTGTCAAAAGTCAAAATAATTATATTCTAAGCTCTTGCGTCATTTGAAATCGTATGTTTATTTCCGCTGTTCTGTATTAGGTAGACTAACACAGCTTAACGTCTTCTTGAAGGAGGCAGGAATTGAATGACTTCTAACTTGTAACTATAGTTTCCAAACCCTGTACCAATCTTTCTATACCTTCTTTTGCTGTCTCTTTTTGCAGCGCCCCATAGGCAACACGTAGGTAGCATCCGTCATCCATACCAAAGGTTGTACCTGGAATAACTGCTACTTTATATTCCTGGATCAGTCTTTTGACTAACTCAAAAGCATCCATTTGGGTATGAACTTTGAGGAAAAAGTAGAAAGCGCCATCTGCGGGAATAATGCTACATAAGCCTTGTAGACGGTTGAGGGAGTCTAATACTAGTTGGCGTACTTGAGCGATGCCTACGGCGGGGTGCGCCAACGCTCCTATATGACTCTTCAAATAATCCTCTTTTGCCTGCAATGCCCCTAAAGCTGCATATTGAGAAATGACTGGCGGACAAATCAAAATTGTATCCTGGACTTTTTTAACGGCGACAAGTAAGTGTTTGGGAATCACCATATAACCAATGCGCCAACTGGCAAAACCGTATGCTTTAGAAAAACTATAGAGAGAAATGGTGTACTCACTGCTATTATCAAATGACCCAGGTGAAACGTGTTTTACCCCGTTATAGGTAAAGAATTGATATGCTTCATCGCTGATGTGGTAAATACTGTGAGTAGCACAAATTTGATTTACTTGGCGTAATGCGGCTTCAGAATAGACAACTCCAGTGGGATTATTGGGTGAAATTGTCACCACAGCGCGTGTTTTGGGAGTAATTGCTTGAGCGATCGCTTCTGGACGCAGTTGGTAATTTTCATCTGTGGCCACTAATACCGGACGACAACCAGCCATTGCGATCGCCATTTCGTGGTTGAAATAGTAGGGTGTGTTCAGAATAATTTCGTCGCCTGGATTAGTGATAGCAAGAATGGCATTCATAAATCCCATATTGCTCCCTGCTGTTACAACGATACAGTTTTCCTCGTTGATTTCAATCCCGTTGAAGGCTTGCAATTGTTCCGCAAGTGCTGTCAGTAAAGGGGGAATTCCCTCTACTGATTTGTATAAATTATTAGCGGGTTCGGCTAAGAATTTAGCTAAAAATTCTATTGCTTCATGTGGTGGGTTGTAAGAAACAACACCTTGTCCTAGAGAAATGGTTCCAGGAGAGTTTTTAATCAGTTCCCCAACCACAGGAATAATTGGCGATTGTACCGCCTGCATACGAGAGGTAAGGGATTCCATATTTTCTTGCCTATATACCTGCTTTTAGTATCTCTTAATAGGGAATAAGCAACTAGTGCAGCACAGCGGAAATAAAGCACCCCTTCGGGTTCGGCAGTTCCTCATGGTGGCAACCGCCTTTGAGCAACTGCCTCACCATTGCAACTTAATGAAATGTTTACTTGCTACTATTTCAATTCCCGAAGTCAAAATCAAAGTTATACCAATACTCCCAGCTGGGGAAAGTTTAGCATTGCATCGCGATTGTCAAAGAACTGATTTTAAGGGACTTCCAGTTAAAAAATATTCCATTGTAGGGGCGCAAGGTCTTGCGCCCCTACAAATATACAAATAATTTGGGATAATTTATTTTTTGCAAGCACCTAATATCAAGTTAATAGATGTAATGAAAATCTATTTTCTACATTTAATTTTAGGCTTGGATGAATATAAAATTCGATATCTGTGTTGTTTATTGCTGTACATATTGCTACTTTGAAATTTTTTTCAAAGTATAGATAGGTTGGTTTCAATAGATTAAAATAAAATTCAAACCATACTTTACGGACACTTTATATAAAATTTAAGCTTGGTTGATATTAGTAGATATTCGTTCTTTGGCGTGTAAGGTAGAATGCAGCTAGACAACTAAAGCTTGGTTACTATTAATCAAAAACAATGTTTATTTCACAACGTGGTATTATCACATATGCTTACGGAGCGTCTTATTATCTCGAAATGGCAAAGTCATTAGCACGTTCTCTACGTCTTCATTCACCAAATATTCCGCGTGCTATTGTTACTGATAATAAAAACGATAAAGATTTACTAGAACTTTATGATTATGTTATAAACCTTAGAGAGGAATACGGTTCTAACGTCAAACAAAAGCTTCACATTTATGATTATTCTCCATTTGAATATACACTTTGTATTGATAGTGATTGCATAGCAGTGAGGGATATTAACTTTATTTTTGATGATTTTAAAGGCAGAAGTTTTAGTGTGGCAGGTAATGAATATCTTCAAGCAGGTGATAAAGATAAATTCATTGATGTAGATAACACACTCAAACAATTTAATTTGACAAAATTACCTAGATTTAATGGAGGTCTCTATTATTTTGAAAAAAACGATACTACTAAGGCATTTTTTGAAACAGCACTAGAATTTTCAAGAGACTGGAAAAAGCTAGGTATTAGTGAATTTCGTGGTGATGGCCCTAATGATGAACGTATTTTTGGTCTAGCTATGATGCTACACAATCAAAATATGTTTGAAGATAATGGTCAGACGATGCGAACACCTATCGGTCTTCGTGGTTCTTTTGATATAGATGCGATTACAGGTAAATCTACTTTTCAAAAATATAATCAGGTGGTATCTCCTGCTCTTGTACACTTTGCCTGTGTTTGGGGAGAACATCCCGTATATCGTCGTGAAGTATCAAAGTTAAAAAACCTAGACAATGGCTCAGGGAACGAGGTCAAGTCTAATATATTTTCCGCAATTCAATATAAGTTTGGCTATCAGATTGCTTTATTAAGATATATAGCTAAACGTGTACCTAAAAATCCTAAATATATTCAAGCTAGAGTGAAAAAACTTTTGATAGAATTGCCTGAATTGATTAAAGCTAAATATAGAATTGAGCCAGGTCGGAGCAAATAAAGTTTGCTAAAACTCTGCATTTCTTTGTGCTTAACTTGAATTAATCAAAGGCTGCTTTGGTTACTTTCTGTAAAGCTTTAATAGTGTATAATGTGCTGTCTGAGGTTCAGGCAGCACTAACAACGTGTAATAGCGATCGCACTTCACATCCTTCGCTCCTGACAGGTACTGGAAATTATATTTTTGTGAAAACTACAAGGATTGTATCTGTGGGTTTATTCTAGAAACTACAGGGTACAACGCAAATTTGTATGTACCACAAAAATCTGTATTGCCGTACTTTTATGAAAAATCAACTAGGATTAATTCTAAAACTGCTTTTACTCTCGGCTTTCTTATCAGTATTGATTAAGTATGCAGGGCCAAGTCTACCAATTCCGGCGACAGCAACCAACGCGCTGATTATAGTATTATTGCCGATTGCGATGGTAGCGATCGCTCTACTGTGGCGATTTCAAGCACAAAAACAAAATTAACTCAAACTATCTACGCACAAGTTCCTAAAATCAGCTAACCTAGCTGAATTACAAGAAAATTGCATCTTGCCAACCGTTGGGAGTTAGCCTGTGAACCTGGGTCAATGGATCGGCTTAATCGCCATACTTCTTTGTTTATACATCCTGTGGCAAATTCGGGAAGTGCTTTTGCTGATGTTTGCCGCAGTTGTGTTAGCCACCACCTTAAATCGCCTAGCTAAACGCTTTCAAAGATTGGGGATGAGGCGTGGATTCGCCGTCCTCTTAGCAGTAGCTATCTTTTTCGCAGGGATCGTGGGTTTTTTCTGGCTTATTGTACCGCCATTTGCCCAGCAGTTTCAAGAATTAACCTATCAAGTTCCTAAAGGGTTTGGACGCTTTAATAGTTGGCTTGATGCTTTGAGAACTCGTATTCCTGACCAGTTAGTTCCTTATATCCCAGATATCAATAGTCTCATCCAACAAGTACAGCCCTTCGCCAATCGGCTACTGGGAAACTCCTTTGCCTTTGTATCTGGCTCTTTGGAAGTTGTCCTCAAGATTTTGCTAGTATTGGTTTTAACAGGAATGATCTTAGCCGACCCCGTGGCTTACCGCAAAGTATTTGTGCGGCTTTTCCCCTCATTTTATCGGCGGCGGGTAGATGGGATTTTAGATAAATGTGAAGTCTCTTTGGAGGGATGGATTACAGGCGCTTTCATTGCCATCTTTGTAGTGGGGGTGATGAGTTTGATTGGCTTATCAATTTTGCATGTCAAGGCAGCACTTGCTTTAGCGGTTTTAGCGGGATTTTTTAACTTGATTCCCAATTTGGGGCCGACAATGAGTGTAATCCCAGCAATGGCGATCGCTTTCTTAGATGAACCTTGGAAAGCGGTCGCTGTCTTGATTCTCTACTTTATTATTCAACAGATTGAGAGTAATTTCATTACGCCTGTTGTCATGGCGCATCAAGTCTCATTGCTACCCGCTATCACCTTAATAGCCCAGCTATTTTTCGTAACTTTCTTTGGCTTTTTAGGATTATTTCTAGCGCTACCTTTAACTGTTGTCGCTAAGATTTGGTTACAAGAGGTGTTAATTAAAGATGTTTTAGATGAATGGGGAAATCATCATAAAAAAGAGACTGAGTTTGTAATAGTGTCTGAATCTCCTGGAACAGATGATAATTGGACGGCAGAAAATCCAGATAGAAATGATAATCCCTCGATTGATGATGATATCTTGAAAAAATAAGATTAGTCACTTGGAGTTATATGAAATTTTGCAAATTTTGAAGCGATTGGGATAATGAGTGCTGGAGTGAAAAAACAATAAGATTCCCAACTTTTTTTTTTATAAGTTGGAAATCTCATACTTTTGAGTCTTTCTCCCCATTCACCATTCAGCAGGAAGCGCAAGCACTGAGAAGATGCGAACAATTGCAGAAATTAACGAGAAAATTAAGCGCCAACGTGCGGTGGTGTTGACAACTGAAGAATTAAAAGCACGAGTTGTAGAAATCGGTGTTACTAAAGCTGCTAAAGAAGTTGATGTAATTACCACTGGTACTTTTGAGCCAATGGAATCAAGTGGTGCAATTATCAATCTGGGACATACCGATCCCCCAATAAAAATTCGCCGTTGTTGGTTAGATGGCGTGCCAGCATACTCTGGTTTTGGGGCAGTAGATTTATATTTAGGTGCGAGTTGCCCTGTGGAGACGACGGATGGGGAAGAAGTGCGAGAACGTGGTGGTGGTCATATAATCGAAGATTTGATTGCTGGTAAATCTATACACGTGAAAGCGCAAGGACAAGTAACAGATTGTTATCCCAGAGCAAATTTTGAAACTACAATTACCAATGACACAATTAATCAGTTTTATTTATTCAATCCGCGCAATCTTTATCAAAATTTTATTGTTGGTGTAAATGGTGGCGATCGCCCCCTCTTCACCTATCTCGGCCCTTTACAACCGCGTCTGGGAAATGCTGTTTATTCTAATCCTGGTGCGATTTCCCCCTTACTCAACGACCCCGATTTGCAACTCGTTGGTATAGGTACTCGAATTTTTTTAGGCGGCGGTATTGGCTATGTCGCTTGGGAAGGCACTCAGCACTTCCCCTTGCAAAAGCGTTTAGCTAATCGTACACCAATTGGGCCTTCTGCCACCTTAGCTTTAATTGGTGATGCCAAGCAAATGGATGCTCATTGGGTGCGGGGGTGTTACTTCAAAAGTTATGGCCCATCATTAATGTTAGGGGTTGGTGTACCACTACCTGTATTAAATGAACAAGTAATTGAACACTGCGCCGTCCAAGATCAAGAATTAGTAGCCCCAATAGTGGATTTTTCCATTCCCCGGCGCGTTCGTCCCACCTTTGGTTTGGTGAGTTACGCCCAACTCAAATCTGGGTGGATCACCATAGAGGGCAAAGCAGTACGCTCTGCCCCCTTAGCGAGTTTGTTTTTTTCTAGGCAAGTCGCCCTAGAGTTGAAAAAGTGGATCGAAGCAGGTACGTTTACCCTGACAGAACCAGTTTCTCCAATTCCGATGGAGCGATCTTTTCTACCCCAAGACCGTCGGACGGATTTTTGATTGGAGCAGGGCAGGGGAGCAGGGGAGCATACTTCGACTACGCTCAGTAACCGGGGGAGCAGAGGAGAAGTAGGAGTAAGTCTTTCCCCTCTGCCCCTCTGCTCCTTTGCACCTCTGCCTATTGTGCCCCATGCCCAATGCCCCATACCCCATGCCCTACTCTTGAGTCGGTTTCGGTCGCTTGATGGGTTTAGGAGCGGGTGTTCTTGGTATAGGTTTTGACACCACTGAAGGGTCGCCGCCTGTACTTGTTTTCTTGATGGGACGAGGAGTTTCGCCAGTGCGTCTGGGAGGGAATGGTTTTCTACTACCAGCACCACCACCACTGCCAGCACGAGGCCCACCTTTAAATGGTGGTTTGCGTTTTTTGGGCAAATCAGCGATCGCTTCAGCTTTTTCTACTACTAAAACGTCTGCTTCCCTCTTGGCTTGGAAGTCCCAGAATTTTCCCACTGCTTTGGTAGTTAGCACACCCCTCAATTTCAACTTAAAATACTTGGGTTTATCAGTTGATTTGCGTGGAGCCTGCCTAATTTTGACTACCAAACTTTTAGCATCAAAAGATTGGTATACTACTTCACCACGAACAGAAAAACCACCATCTGCAACTTCTGATGAAGGTCTGGGGGCAGTTGTATTTAGTTCAGAGTTCTCGGATAAGCCATCATCGAGTGTCTGTAAATCTTGCAACTCAAAATCCGATTCGTCCTCATCTGTTGAGTTTTTAGCCAGATTTTCTGGCTCCCAAACTCCGACGATTTGGATATGCAAGGTATCATTTTCTTGTCTAGTACGTGGATATACTACCCACAAGTGTTCTTTTTCTAAGTCTAGATGATTCTTGACTAAGCTCATAATCCGGCCTAGGAGGACGGCATTGAGTTCTACACCATCTGGAGTCAGCAGAGTACCTTGAGTAAATTGTTCGCTACTAGCATGATAGCGACCCCGGACTAACCCGATCGCTCGATACTGCATCGGTTCGCTGGGAGGCGGAATCGGTTGCTGGCGATTAATCAAGTTCCCATTTGAGTCAGTTTCGCTGAGGTTGACAGGCAAATTGTCAACTTGTTTAGAGGGCTGGGCTGCTATATGAACATTAGCGGCTGCCTCTACATTAGTTGGGCCCTGGTTAGAGGCAGAAGAATTGGAAGATTCAGGCAACGGCATCAGGTCGGAATTCATAAAAACTCCTTGCGGCGGAGACACATCCCATTGTGGGATTTTACAAAGGCAGCTGGAAAGAGCATTTGTGCGACTGATGAAAGTATATTGGCTTTTCACAAAATCACACTAGGGTACTCTATACAATCCTAAAGGCGCTAAATTTAATGTATAAACACTAAATGTCTAATTTAGCGGCTTTACACTAGTTTCGGAAGCATATCATAGCTACAATTCTGACGGCTCCTCCTAAAGTCATCACTTACTTTAGCAGTGTGGATAGTTAATTGTTATAAAATTCACAGGCAATTGGCGGTATTCCGCAAAGTTTTGGAAATTTTTAACTTTACGATTTGTGTAAATGATAATGTCATTAAAATTTAGGAGAAAGACAAAATTGTGTCTCAACCGCGTAATCGTTGGATAGTTCAAGTCGTCTTAGCGGTGGCAATTCTTGCTTTTGTGGGTGTTTCGGTGATTCCCATAATTGGAGCATTTAATAATACGCCACCCTCAAACCAAAATACCGCTAGCACTAGAGGCAGTTTGACCTCCGCTGACCAAAAATCAAAACTGGAAGACGAAGTACGGGGTTATGAACAGGTTTTGCAAAGGGAACCAGAAAATCAGACTGCGCTTAAGGGTTTATTACAGGCACGGCTGCAATTACTGAGTCAAAAAGATAAAAGTGAGGTTAAACCAGCTGATATCCAAGTTGTCATTGAACCCCTAGAAAAGCTAGCAAAACTGAATCCCGAACAGTCAGAATATTCAGTGTTACTAGCTCAAGCCAAACAGCAAATTGGCGATCGCGAAGGAGCCGCTCAAGCTTATCGTTCGATTTTGTCCACTAAACCGGGCGATTTGAATGCTTTGCGAGGAATGGTGGCTCTGTTAATCAGTCAGCAACGCCCCGAAGCAGCCATTGGTTTGTTGCAAGAAACCCTCTCTAATGCAGCCCAAGCAAATACAATTCAGCCTGGAAGTGTAGATATAGTAGCGGTGCAGGTGCTGTTAGGTTCTGTTCATGCTTCTCAGAAACGCTACGCTCAAGCTAGCTCTGTTTATGACCAGGCAATTAAGAAAGATCCCAAGGATTTTCGCCCCGTCGTGGCAAAAGCGATGCTCCTGAAACAACAGGGCAAAGACGCAGATGCAAAACATTTGTTTGATAGTGCTGTAGCTTTAGCACCTGCTCAGTACAAAGACGGAATTAAAAAGGCAGCAACGGCTTCCCCCACACCTAATCCTGTTGCATCTCCCGCGCCTTCACCGGAAAGTACGCCCAAGTAAGGGTATTGGGCATTGGGCATTTGTACTGAGCGAAGCCGAAGTATGGGGCATGGGGAAGAGATTTGGGGATAAGGGGAAGGGAAAGACTTGTTGCAAGTTCTAACTTTTGTCACCTTGTCCCCTTGTCCCCTTGCCTTCCCTGATCCTCTGCTCCCCTACTTCTTCCCCTCACGCTCCCTCAATGGCTGCAACTATACCAAAGACTAAAAACAGGCATCCGCCAATCAGGGTGAGTTGACGCTCAGAAATGCGTCCAGCAATCATTTTGCCGCCGATGACTGCGATCGCAGCACAAATAGCATGTCCTAAAATTGCACCTATTGTCACTCCAATGGGGTTATTGCCTGCTGCTAGGGCAATAGTGGCAATTTGGGTGCGATCGCCCCACTCCGCCATAAATGTCAACGCAAAGGCTTCTACAACAATTGCCAATCCAGTCTTTTGCTTTGGTAACTGCAAATCGGCTTGTTTCACCGCAGCTTCTGCTTCTTGTACAACTTCTGTATCACAAGCAGCGGCAGACATCTTACTAGCGTCATACAACAGCTTGATACCAAAGGCAATAAATAAAGCTATTTCAGCGTAATGAATCAAAACTTTTGGTAAAAAAGATACCGCTTGTCCAAATATCACCGAAAGGATTGTCATCGCCGCCAAAGCAGCTGTCACACCTATAAATACCAGCCGCCGCGGGTGGTGCATTGCTAAAATCACAGCAATAAAAAATGTTTTATCGCCTAGTTCTGAAACTGTAATTAGTAATAAACCTGCGGTAAAAGCTGTTAACACTCTCTCAAGCTCCTGAAGAATCGTTTACCGATGTGAAGCTTGATGAGAACCAAAAGACCTCACCAAGTTTACACTTTTCGGTGTGAACTTAGTGAAGGTCTCGCTTTCAAATATTTGATTACTTGCCATCTGAACCAGGCTCATCGCCAGTATGTTGATTCAGATGTACTGGCTTTCAAGTTTTTTTGCCAGCAGCTACTCCCCTTCTATGCGCCAGCTATTATACATATTTTCCATGTATTAAGTCAAGAGAGTAGCCAATATAGAGGTATAACTGTAGAGTGAAGTGTGAGATACAGACCGATTCAGGGCTTATTGAGGTAAAAACTCATCATCTGTGACTTCTGCTAGCTGGTATGGGCACTTCAGAGGAAACGATTCCATTGACAAGCCAGTTTCAGCTTTTGCTTGCTTAACCGCTTGTGTGTAACACTCAGCAAAAACTATCTCAAAATAGGATTTGAGACTAGGTGAATCATTTAGAGCTTCTTTGACACATCTACGATGTTCAATTATGCTTCCTTCCCAGCTACCGCTTCTTTTATCGGGCTGAAATTGCCATTTGAGCAAATGCATCAGAATTACAATCAGATTACTCTTGAGACTCCGGCGCTCATTCCTTACCATATCGGCAATTTCTTCAATTAGGTTCTCCCATTCAACGTTTGCGTAATCCTGACTTTGCAATTTTTCTACAGTCGTTTCTAGCCATTGCAAGTAATCAGTTTCATATAGGGTTTGGGAATGCGCCTTTAGAGAAGACATGGCAGTTTTAATCAGAAATGTTTAGATAACTTTTCGTATCTTTTTACAATTAAGATTCGGTGCGTTAACACAGTGTAACGCACCCTACGAACTAAAGTAATTACCAATGGATCGCACTAAATACTAGCTTTTTTAACAACTGTATTGGCTCTGTAGCGCTACTTAAAATAAAGTTATCAATAAAGTCAGAGGTGACGTAATAATCACCTCAACCATTTTTACCTCTACATAATGCCAATTCAAAAAAGTGGATTGATGAATCGATGAATCATGCACAAGGGTAACGCCAAGTCCTGTATCATCAGGCAATCCCAACCAACTTAGCACTTAGTTCCCACATGCGATCGCCTTTGTCGTCATCACGAGCTTGAGGAGAGACTTTTTGCACAAAAGACTTGCCATCTTTCTTCTGGCGATTTCCCCAACTCCAATAGACACCGGATTGATTATACTCAGGATCGGCAACTACGGCAGCAACCCTTTCTCCCGCCAACTCTTGAGACACATATCCCCCAGTGATGTACTTCTGGAATAAGGGGAAGATTTTCTGAAACAGGGGATAGTGGTTTCTAAATAGCGGCGTTTCTGCAACACATCCCGGATAAAGAGAATTGAAGACGATACCAGTTGACTCGTGAAAGCGCTCGTGCAGTTCCCGCATAGTCAGCACGTTGCAAACCTTGCTGTCTTTGTAAGCTTTGACTGGTTCAAATTTCTTGCCATCAATCATCGATATTGGCTCTTTAAACCCTTCTGCAAAGCCTTGCAAATCGCCTAAGTCGGGACGTGGTGGAATTTTTCCACCTAGTTCATCTGGATTGTGCGTGACTGTTCCTAATATTACGAGCCTTGGCTCTAAAGAAGATTTTTTCAGATCCTCTAGCATCAGGTTGCACAATAAGAAATGCCCTAGATGATTAGTAGTGACAGTTAACTCGTAACCTTCTGGGCTGCGTAACGGCTCTTTGATTAAGGGCATATAAATTGCAGCGTTGCACACCAAAGCGTCTAAAGACTTGCCAGTGGCTCGGAAGTTCTTCACAAACTGTCGAACACTTTCCAAGGAGCCAAGGTCAATATGTATGCTGGTATAACTGTTGTAGGGGATTTCCACATCTTGAGCAGCTTTTTGTGCCTTCGCTAAATCCCGACAGGCTAACACCACATACCATCCTTTATCAGCAAGAGCTTTTGCAGCATACAAACCCACCCCCGAAGAGGCACCCGTAATTACAACCGTTGGCTTCTGATGTTGTTCCATTGTGTTCGCACTCCATTGACTGTCTCTAGGATCTCATACCAGTGAGCCATGATTCTCATCAGCTTTTTCAAGGCTACATTAGGCTGAACTAACTTCCTACTCCAAATAACAGAGAATAATCGTCAATAAAAAAGTATCTAATTATACAAAAACTTAGCAAAAAAATATAATTACAATAATATTTGCGAGCTATTAATAGCGTTTAAAATTGTATCAATGCAATCTTTAATTTTTCTGGTTTCAAGTATTTTTTCAGATGTATATTATTAGTGGGCCAAAAATTATATAGCGTTTCCTAATCACATAAGGTACATCATAGTTACCTTCTCGCTTGTGGGGAGGTGGTTGGGGTGAGGTTCTCATACCTTACTCAACCGATAACCGCTATAAGTAAGTTGCCTACCTGTTTAACAATTTATACACTGTGGATAAGCTTCTACAATCTGTAAAAAAAATTCTCCAAGACAAGCCTCTCGATTCAATTCAGTGGTTTGTGCTTTATCAATCATGGTTGGGTAAAACTTATGGTGAAATGGCAGAGGTATCAGGCTACGGCAACAATTACATTAAGGAAGTTGGTTCTGAGTTGTGGCAAGACCTTTCTATCGCACTTGGAAAAAGAATAACGAAAAAAAACTTGCATTTAGCCTTGAATAAATACTTACAAGACGAGTTAGGTAATCAAGAAAACCAGATCCAAGAAAAGTTCGGTGAAGAATCTAGCTTAGAAATTGTTTCTCCAGACTTTTTTTCAGCAAGCAAGATAGAATTTCCTAGCGGCCCTGTAGCACTAGCTTCTCATCTATATATTAATCGCCCTTCCCTGGAAGAACTTGTTTGTAATGAGGTTTTACACCCTGGTTGCTTAATCAGGCTGAAAGCACCTAGAAAGATGGGAAAAAGTTCTCTACTCAATCGGATGATTGCTTATGCTAAAGAGCAAGATTATCAAATTGTCTATTTAGACTTTCAAGAAGCTGACCAAGACGTTTTTGCTTGCCTGGATAAATTTTTGCGTTGGTTTTGTGTAAATGTCAGTAGGCAGTTAAATCTCTTTCCTTGTATAGATGATTTTTGGGATATAGAAATGGGCAGCAAGGTAAGCTGCAAAATCTATTTTGAAGCTTATCTGTTGCAATACATTAATGATAGTCCTTTAGTTTTGGCTTTAAATGAAGTCCATCGGATTTTTGAACATCCCAAAATTGCCCAAGACTTTCTGCCAATGCTGCGATTTTGGCATGAACAAGCAAAGCAAGATCAGACTTGGCAAAAACTACGGATGGTAGTGGTTCACACCACAGAAATTTATATTCCGCTTAAGCTTAACCAATCGCCTTTCAATGTAGGCATAACAATTACACTGCCACCATTTACCCTTAAGCAAGTACAGAGTTTAGCATTACGTTACGGGCTAGATTGGGCAGGAAACTCGGAAGGGGCAAAACGCCTTGCGCCCCTACAAGCAATGGTAGGAGGACATCCCTATCTGGTGAGCCTTGCATTTTATCATCTATGTCAGAGTGGAATGACGCTAGAGGTGTTATTAGAAACTGCATCTACACCAGTAGGAATTTACGGTCAGCATTTACGAGAACTGTTGACACTACTGCAAGAAGAACCAGAATTAATGTCAGCTATGGAACAGGTAATTGCAACAGATGAAAAAGTGGAGTTAGATGCGATCGCTGCTTACAAACTAGAAAGTATGGGTTTGGTTCAACTAAACGGCAATCAAGCTAGTGCCATGTGTGAATTATATCGTCTTTATTTTAGTCAACAGTTTGGAAAGCAAAATAGTGCTAATACTTCTATTAAACTTTCACACTAGTTTTAAGAGTTCATAGTAAATAATAAAGTTTTTACTATGAACCTAATATTTCATCGGGATTATGATAATTTATCAAACTTACCTATGCAAGTTTCCTGATTGAAATATAGAAGAAATTTAAAATTAAAAATCAATTAAATGAAAAATTATCGATACCAAGTTGGTGGTACTCTTACTAATGACGCTCCTAGCTATGTTCAGCGGAGAGCGGATGTGGAACTTTACGAAGCTTTAAAACAGGGTGAATTTTGCCACATTTTAAGCTGTAGACAAATGGGTAAATCCTCACTTATGGTGAAAACAAAGCACCGCTTGCAAAAAGAGGGCTTTAGATGTGCCACTGTTGATATGACTAATATTGGTTGTGAAAATATAACTCCAGAACAGTGGTATAAAGGAGTTGTCGGCGATTTATGGTTGAGTTTTAAACTTTTAGGAAAAGTTAATTTAAAAACCTGGTGGCAAGAACAAAACGATCTTTCTTTAGTTCAGAAAACCAGTCGATTTATTTCAGACATTTTGTTAACTCAGTTTCCTAACGAAAAACTATTTATTTTTATTGATGAAATTGATAGTATACTAAGCCTCGATTTCTCTGTGGATGACTTTTTTAATTTGATTCGGTTCTGTTACAATCAACGAGCAATTAATCCAGAGTATTATCGGATTACATTTGCAATTTTTGGGGTTGCTACACCTTCAGACTTAATTATATATCAAAATAATACTACCCCGTTTAATCTTGGTAAAACCATCCAAGTAAATGGTTTCACCTTTGAAGAAGCTCAACCACTTTCTTTGGGGCTAGATATTAAAGACAATCATCCTCAGAAAGTTTTGAAAGAAGTATTAGCTTGGACAGATGGGCAACCATTTCTTACTCAAAAGCTGTGTCGGCTACTTGTGAGTTTATCTCAAGATGATGTGGGTAGAAAGCTGAAAATTCCCCCTGGCACAGAAGAATTTTGGATAGAAAATGTGGTGCGATCGTACATCATTGAGAAATGGGAATCACAAGATGAACCAGAACATTTACGAACTATTCGCGATCGTATCCTCAGAAATGAAAAATTTGCCGCCAGATTGTTAGGAATTTATCAACAAATCCTCCAAGGATTGAAAGTACCAGCCGACGATAGTCGAGAACAGGTAGAACTGTTGCTGTCTGGTTTGGTAATCAAAAAACAAGGTTGTCTCAAAATAAAAAATCGAATCTATCAAGAAGTTTTCAATTTAGAATGGGTTGGAAAAAAATTAGCTTACTTACGCCCCTACTACGAAACCTTTAATGCATGGATAGCCTCAGAAGAAAAAGATAAATCTCGCCTATTGCGTGGACAAGCCTTGATAGATGCTCAAATGTGGGCAAATGGTAAAAGCTTGAGTAACTTAGATTATCGGTTTTTAGCTGCTAGTGAAGAATTAGATCGGCGAGAAGTACAGCAAGCATTAGAGGCTGAACGTGCTCAAGAAGTCGAAGCAAGGCTTGCAGAGCAACAAAAAAGGCTGGCTCAACAAAAGAGAAATGCCACAATAGTGACACTTTTGCTCGTAGGTATGACTATCAAGTTGGTGATTTCTATAGTGTGGGGAGTATCGCTTTTACGAAAGATTGATGTTTTAGAATCACAGCTAAAATGTGCCGAGCCGACTACACCCCTTCAATTTACTCACTGTCCAAAATCAAGAACTGCTAGGGAAACCTCAGAATAACGAGCGTTAAAAAAACTCTCAATACCCCAAGTGCATCCGATGTATAGGTTAATTATCACGAGCAAATTTAAAACAGCTTTCCGAAAATTTACTCGTCGTAATGCTGACTTACTTATGACGATGTTTATTAGCTCAATACAAGTGCGATCGCTAATATTGTAGCGACAGTCTTTAAAGTCAAGAGTAGGCGTAGCCCGTCGTAGACATCGCATCATGTATGATGGTTGATCGGCGTGCGATCACCGTATAGAAACGCAGTTGTGGCCAAAGCTGCCGATGATGTGAGTTAAAATCCTGATATCTTCAATCACTACTAACGCAGACAGCCCCCGAAAAAGCGATCGCTATGCTTCAGTATCCCCATCTCGAACAAGCGCTAAAATATCACTTCGGTTATGACCAATTCCGCCCCGGACAACGGCAAATTATCGAAGATGCGCTGCAAAATCGAGATTTAATGGTTGTGATGCCGACTGGCGGGGGAAAATCTCTATGTTTTCAGCTACCAGCATTGTTGAAAAATGGACTAACTGTGGTAGTGTCGCCGTTAATTGCTTTGATGCAAGACCAAGTAGAAGCACTGCGAAATAATAATATTAACGCGACATTTCTCAATAGCAGTTTGAATGCTTACCAAGTGCGATCGCGGGAAGAAGCCATCCTCGGCGGTAAAGTAAAATTACTCTACGTCGCCCCGGAACGTCTCCTCAGTGAAAGGTTTCTCCCGTTTATCGATTTAGTTAAAGAAAAAATCGGTATTTCTAGCTTTGCTATTGATGAAGCGCACTGTGTTTCGGAATGGGGACACGATTTTCGTCCAGAATATCGCCAGTTAAAATCTCTGCGGAAACGTTATCCTGATGTGCCTACAGTCGCTCTCACCGCCACAGCAACCGATCGCGTCCGCAGTGATATCATTCAACAACTAGGACTAAAGCAACCAAGCATCCATCTTGCCAGCTTTAACCGTGAAAATCTTTATTACGAAGTTCGTCCTAAAACTAAATATGCTTACGCTGAATTGTTAGAACTAATTCGAGAAACTGAAGGTTCGACAATTATTTATTCTTTAACTCGTAAAAAAGTTGATGAACTCACGTTTAAACTACAAAATGATAAAGTTATTGCTCTGCCTTATCACGCCGGATTAAGTGATGAAGAACGTAGTAGTAATCAAACAAGATTTATTCGAGATGATGTCCGGGTGATGGTGGCAACAATCGCCTTTGGGATGGGAATTAATAAACCCGATGTCCGGTTGGTAGTTCATTTCGATCTGCCCAGAAATATAGAAAGTTATTATCAAGAATCGGGCAGAGCCGGTCGAGACGGAGAACCATCTAGGTGTACGATATTTTTTAGTTTTGGTGATGTTAAAACAATTGAATGGAGTATCGATCAAAAAACCGATCCTCAAGAACAGTTGATTGCTAAACAACAACTGCGGCAGATGATCGATTATGCTGAAGGCACTGATTGTCGACGAACAATTCAACTGGGTTATTTTGGCGAAAGGTTTCCTGGGAATTGCGGTAATTGTGACAATTGTCGTCATCCCAAACCCGTGCAAGATTGGACAATTGAAGCCATGAAGTTTTTATCTTGTGTGGCGCGTTGCAAAGAAAGGTTTGGAATGCTACACATAATTGATGTGTTGCGAGGAGCAAAAAAAGATAAAATTATCCAGTACGAACACGATAAACTTTCTACCTACGGTATTGGTAAAGATAGAACTGTAGATGAATGGCGAATGTTGGGGCGATCGCTTTTACATCAAGGGTTAATAGAACAAACTAGCGATGGTTACTCAGTTTTAAAACTAAATGCCTTAAGTTGGCAAGTCATGCGAAAACAACGCACAGTTTCGCTAGCTGTAACCACAGTGCAAAAGATTACCTGGGAGCCGGAGAGTGAAAAAGCAGAAGTTGCAGAAATATTATTACAGAAATTGCGATCGCTACGTAAACAATTAGCTGATGAGCAATCTGTACCACCTTACGTCATCTTCCACGATTCCACTTTAAAATTGATGGTACAGGTGCAACCCCAAAACTTAGCTGAATTTGCCAAACTTTCTGGTGTAGGTAGTCACAAACTCGCTCAATATGGCGAAAAGTTCATTACAGAAATTCGCGCCTACCGCCAAGAAAAAGGTTTGCAAAATAAATCTGCTACTTCTGTATCATCTCCCAAATCATCTTCTTCTTACACCGAATTGCAGACATTACAATTGCATCAACAAGGTTTAAATATCGCTCAAATTGCCCAAAAGCGCAACCTTAGTCCGGCAACAGTTAGCAATCATCTAGAAAAACTTATTGAAAAAAATCAGCCAGTTGATTTAAATCAATTAGTACCTATAGAACATCAACAAAAAATTTGGCAAGTTTTAGAAGTACTCGGTGATATTTCCCTGACTCCCATCAAAGAACAATTAGGAGAAAGCTACACTTTTGATGAAATTCGTTTAGTACGGAGTAAGTGGCGGCGCGAAAATCGCAAGAGATAATTTGCTGAGGACGAGTAATAAAAAAATACAATGATTGTTTTGTTATGAATGACAATCAAGAAAATAACGAGAGAGATAAATCAAAACTCTCAAATATGCCAAAATCAATACACTGCTTTAACTTTATATATTTGCTTTTTTGTGTTTCGCTTATTGCATTTGGAGTCAAGTTAATATCTGCACCAGAGAAGATTACCACTTTCTCTTGTGAGCGAACACCAAAACACATCAATTGTCAGTTGACTAATCGAGATTGGTGGGAGTCGTCTGTGAAAATTTATTCGGAATTAGATTTATGGATGGGCGTAGAAGTTAAGGCAATCAATGATGATGGAGGCAAACAATATTATGTCGCCCCTGTTATCAAGGATGGGAAAGATTATCGCATTTCTAATTCCTCCTACTGGCAACTATCTGCACAAAAACTTGCTGACAAAATTAATGCCTTTCTAAACGATTCTCAACAGCAATTTCTGACACTCACTCAAGACAATTCTAACCCACTTATATTAGGTGGCTGGTTTTGCGTTTTATTTGGTACATTTTGTTTAAGTCTTACTATTTGCTCATATATTTGTTTTTTGAAAAACTAGATAAGAAAGCTCAACTTAAATCTTATGATTAAAATACAAGAGCAATATCAAAGGAGTTAGCCAATGAGTCAGATGCTTAACACAGGAGTACGCTGGACAACTCAGGATGTGGAACTATTCGCAGAAAACGAAGGGACGCGTTACGAGATAGTTGATGGAGAATTATTTATGACTAGGGCACCTCACTTTAAACATCAGCAAACTTGTGGCAGAATTTTCCAACAGCTTAACATTTGGTCAGATTCTACTGGTTTAGGAGAAGCTGTAATCAATCCCGGTGTTTTGTTTTCAGAATCAGATAATGTGATTCCTGATGTAGTTTGGGCTACTAAAGAAACCTTGGCACTAACATTGGATGAAAAAGGACATTTTACTGGCGCACCAGATTTAGTAGTCGAAGTCTTGTCTGAGAGTAAGTCAGATGAAAGACGGGATAAGGAAGCAAAACTTAAACTTTATTCTTCCAGAGGAGTAAAAGAATATTGGATTGCTGATTGGCGATCGCGTAAACTAGAGGTCTATCGGCGCGAACAAAGTCAACTGAATTTGGTAGCAACCCTATTTAGTAATGATAATATAATTTCTCCGCTATTGCCTGATTTTAGCTGTACTGTAGACCAGTTTTTTCCTGTATAAATTTTAGGTTGAATGGAAAAACAACTCTCATTTTTTTCCCAAAACACAATCTGTATAATTTATTGTTCAGATATCGCCTTGCACCAATAACTAAGTTTTATCCTCATCAAGGCGATATCTATGAGATCGTCAGTTTACATTAAGAAAAACTGGGAATTTTAGAATTAGAATCTTGTGATGTCATAGCAGACTTTGAAGACTGAGTGTTTTGGTTTTTGCCAGGTAGAATTACAGATAGCAGCTTAGGCAGTGCTAGACAGGCAACAGTATTTAATATCGTCAGAAATATACCATCTATCAAACTCATATACTAATCTTCTCCGTTTGAAAATTGGTGGTGACTATATTTATTAGTTTGAAGCAAAAACAGTAAAATTGCGTAAAAAGAGAATTTAGATTTATTTTAGAGAATATAAGCTAAATAAATATATTTTTATCAAAACAGAATAAAGGCGTCAGTCGCCAGAATACAAGAAGGGTATTTTGAACGAAAAAGCAGATAGCGTCACGTCAAGATTGCTGAATCCTGAATTCTGAATTCTGACTTCTTTTTCAAGTCTTCTGGCTTCCTACTCTGAGATGTGTTAGGGGGTCAAACCCCCTATTCACCAGATATATTCTCGTAGAAGTCAAAGAACTGAGTCTATAGGTAGAGAGCAAATTAAAATTGCCATATCTATGAAATTGGAGCTAGACATGAATGAAAAAATCTCATTTTTATCTATCAAAAGGATGAGATATAGATATAACAATTTCCTATATCTAAAGAAACTAAATGTTTGTTTTTAACCTATCTGACAGAAGATGTTAAAAAAAATTAGACATAGTAAATTAAAATCAATAATAATCAAAGTTCCTAAATAATTCAGGTAAGTGTGCTATACACGTGCTTGGAACAACCTAAAACTTTGTTAAAATCAGCAACACACAAACTATGAACTCTACCACCGAAAAACGTATCGCCTTGATTTCCGTCCACGGAGACCCAGCGATTGAAATAGGGAAAGAAGAAGCAGGGGGACAAAATGTTTATGTGCGCAATGTGGGTGAAGCACTAGCGCAGCTGGGATGGCAAGTTGATATGTTTACCCGCAGAGTGAGTCTGGAGCAAGACTCGATAGTTGAACATAGCAACAATTGTCGAACTATCCGTTTAAAAGCTGGCCCCCTTGAGTTTGTGCCGCGAGATGAAATTTTTGAATATCTGCCAGAATTTGTGGATAATTTCCTCAAATTTCAAGTAAAAAATGATTTTACATACGAGTTAGTTCATACTAACTACTGGCTTTCTAGTTGGGTGGGGATGCAATTAAATAAAATCCAACAGAGCAAACAGGTTCACACCTACCACTCCTTAGGAGCAGTCAAGTACAACACTATAGAAAATATTCCTTTGATTGCTAGTCAGCGATTAGCAGTGGAAAAACAAGTGTTGGAAAAAGCAGAGCGAATTGTAGCGACAAGCCCGCAAGAACAGGAACATATGCGATCGCTAGTTTCCACAAAAGGCAATATCGATATCATTCCCTGTGGTACAGATATTCAGCGCTTTGGCTCCATTGGACGAGAAGCAGCCAGGGCTGAATTGGGGATTGATAAAGAAACCAAAGTTGTACTATACGTGGGGCGCTTTGACCAACGCAAAGGTATAGAAACTTTGGTACGGGCGGTAAACGAGTCTCAACTACGCGACTCCAAAAATATCCAGCTAATTATTGGTGGTGGTAGCACTCCAGGTAACAGTGACGGCATTGAGCGCGATCGCATTGGGCAAATCGTCAACGAATTGGGAATGAGCGACTTTACCACCTTTGCGGGTCGTTTGAGTCAAGATATTTTACCAACTTATTACGCCGCTGCCGATGTTTGCGTTGTTCCCAGCCACTACGAACCCTTTGGATTAGTGGCGATCGAAGCTATGGCAAGCGGTACACCAGTAGTAGCAAGCGATGTTGGCGGACTTCAGTTTACTGTAGTTAATGAAAAAACTGGTTTATTGGCTCCAGCGCAAGATGTAAATGCTTTTGCTTCTGCGATTGATCGAATTCTCTTAAGTCCAGAATGGCGAGATGAATTGGGTAAAGCTGGTAGAAAGCGCGTCGAAACTAAGTTTAGCTGGGATGGTGTCGCAAATCAACTGAGTGAACTTTACACCCAATTGTTGCAGCCACAACCAGTAGCGGCAACAGCAAAAGAACTAGTACAATCAACCGCCGAATTAGTGCAATCAAAAGCAAAAGAACTAGTACACTCAACTACAGAGCTAGTGCAGTCAGCAGCAAAAAAGCCAGTTTTAGCTGCTAAATAATGCTTTTGCATAACAGATAATGGTGAGTGAGTAACTCGGATAAAATTTTGGGTTTAAATTTGGCAGCGTAGGCGTAGGCGTAGCCTCTGGTCGAGAAGCCCGCCGTAGGCATCGCTTGAGCTTGGAAAACTCAACACCAACAACAAACTGTATAAAAAACGAACTTATCAGTTAAACGCAGAACCTTATCTTACGATAATTTCTGCGTTTTTTGATTCGCAGCTATCACCAAAGCAAGTAACCGCTATGATAGTTGAGGTCTGTTATGCTTTAACTAAACAAAAATAAAAGCATAGCGATCGCTACCATTTGAATGTTAAAAACTAATCGCTTTGCAACCAGTTGACTTTACCACTCTCACAGCTGCTTGTAGCGAAATCCGCGCTAACTGGCTACCATCACGTTTAGAACAGGTTTACCAGCGCGATCGCTACACGATTGCTATGGCATTACGCACCCTGCAACAGCGAGATTGGCTACAGATTTCTTGGCATCCCCAAGCTGCACATATTTGTATTGGCGATCCGCCACCGCGATCGCCAGATACCTTTACCTTTAGCCAACAATTAATACACCAATTGGGTGGTTTAGCATTGGTGGCGATTGAAGGGATCGCTCCTTGGGAGCGTGTGATTGATTTACAATTTGCCCGTCGTCCTGGAGAAAGCGCTCTATATCATGTCTATGCAGAAATCATGGGCAAGTATAGCAACGTCATTCTCACCGACGCTAACAATATAATTATCACCGCCGCTCATCAAGTCAGTCAGCAACAATCTAGCGTTCGTCCCATCCAAACCGGACAATTTTATGAAACACCACCGAAACTAACTGGAAGTGTCCCCTACTTGAGTGAATCTCAAGAACGTTGGCAAGAACGGGTAAGTTTAGTACCAGGAGCAATCAAGCGGCAATTGCTCAAAAGTTATAGTGGTTTGAGTGCTGCACTAGTGGAGTTAATGCTGCTAGAAGCAAATATCGCACCAGAAACATCCACCGATACTCTCAACTCCGACGACTGGCGACGGTTGTTTGAACGTTGGCAAGAATGGCTGCAAGCCCTAGATTCCAAAGAATTTCAACCCGCTTGGACAAAAGATGGTTACACCGTAATGGGTTGGGGTGCAGTTGAAAAGGTCAAAAATATCCAGGAGTTGCTCAACCGCTACTACAGTAACCAAATTGACCAACAGTTATTTTCCCAATTGCGCCATCAGTTGAGTCAGAAATTGAATAATATTCTGACGAAATTACGCAATAAAGCTCAAACCTTTCAGACGCGCTTACAGCAATCAGATCAAGCCGATGAGTATCGCCAAAAAGCTGATTTATTGATGGCTCACCTGCAAAACTGGGAACCGGGGATGAAAGAAATTATCCTTGCTGATTTTGAGACAAATTTGCCAGTTGCGATCGCTCTCCAGCCAGATAAAAATGCTGTCCAAAATGCCCAAAGTCTTTACAAACAGCACCAAAAGCTGAAACGCGCTCGTGCTGCCGTTGAACCGCTACTATTGGAAGTGCAGACAGAAATTGAGTATTTAGAGCAAGTAGAAGCTGCGATCGGCCAAATAGATAACTACCAAACAGCAGAAGATTTGCGAGCTTTAGAAGAAATCCGCGAAGAGTTGATTGGCCAAAAGTATTTAGAAGATCCAGAATATCGCAGCCGCAGTGCAAACGAACCCCCCAGCACCAACTTCCATCGTTACCTTACCCCCAATGGCTTTGAAGTATTAATCGGTCGTAACAATCGCCAGAATGACCAATTGACCTTCCGGGTAGCAGGGGATTATGACATCTGGTTCCACGCTCAAGAAATTCCAGGGAGTCATGTATTACTACGTTTAGAACCGGGTGCTGTGGCAGAAGAAGCTGATTTGCAATTTGTAGCTAATCTCGCTGCATACTACAGTCGCGCCCGTCAAAGCGATCAAGTGGCAGTAGTTTACACTCAGCCAAAACACGTCTACAAACCTAAAGGAGCAAAACCGGGAATTGCCATTTACAAGCAGGAAACTATACTTTGGGGAAAACCACAATTAAAATAATTCAAAATTCAAAATGACGCTCTCTACTTCACCAAAACCTAAATCAGTTATTTTAGTTTTCTCCGCTTGCTTTTTTCTTTGGATGCAAATTGATTAAATCAATCAGCTTTGAGTTGCCCGTAGATATTAGCATTTCCTTTTTCTTGGTTATGCATCTGCTTTTTCTAAATGGGAATTTATTGTGCCTTCAAGATGATGTATTTTTTGATTTTGAACATATATAACAGCTTGCTTAAGTTGCTTACTGCCCAAAGAGAATATACCATATTCTTCTTGCCAAGCAAATTTTTCTGATGTAGGGCAAAGATTGTGGTTGAAATAGTGAGAACTACTTCCTTTAATTTTTTTCACAAACTCTGCGATCGCGATTGTTGGCGGGATAGATACTACTAAATGTATGTGGTCTTCAATACCTCCAATGGCATGGAGTATACAATTTAAACTATTGGATTTATCAATGATGTAATTATAAAGCTCAGTTTCTTTATTGGAGGTAATTAGAGGTTGGCGTTCTTTTGTTGCCCAAACAATATGATAATAAAGTCGCCACAGAGACATAATATTTTTTAAATTTTGTATTTACTTACATATATTTATGTTTCCTATATTGCTCAAAAAAATTATCATATTAGCAGTGTCCATCAGGCAGAAGGCAGCAGCCAGCCAGGGAATGAAATTCCCTGTCTGAAAGCTAAAGTCGTCTTCAGACGACTATATGAAACTAGTGAATAATTAAACCAAGTTTTTTCTAGTCCTCTTCTAGAGGACTTGCACCATTAGACAGGGAATTCTATTCCCTGGCGGTCTGGTTGGTAAATCAATGAATTTGGTTAGCGGGACGCCCCCGACTAAAACCCATCAAACCCTGGTATTATTGGCGCATCTTCTTTAATTTTACGCGGTTTCCACCCCACAATAGTTAAAACGAATACCCCTCCTCTCAATTCGGTAAACCCTCTACCCGCATTAAATCCAATTCCCGTTCAAATATTTCATCAATCGGCAACATTTGACCATCAGCAGTCATAAATTTATGGTCTTTTGTTGCCCGAATCAATGAACCATCTTCTAAACAATACTCAAATACCTCTTGTTGCCCGCGATCGTGCCACTGTGCTACAGGTTGCGTGTAAATATTTCCATTATTATCAACACTGTACACACTACATTCAATGCCTTTTTCTACAATTTCTCCAATCGGTATTAATCCATATTCTACAGTCAATATTTCTGTGTCATAGCTTAAACAATATTCGGCAAACTTTAACATTTGCTCAAATAATTCATCCGCAACTTTTTTGGGAACACCGTTTTTCGCTGCACCATCGACGAATTTTTCTCGCTGCTTTTGCATCTCAGAAACTTTCTTTTTACCCATCGCGCGGCGCAGCAAGTCAGCTTGTCCTAAAGAATATCCAGCCATATCTTGAGCAATTTTCATGATTTGCTCTTGATAGACCATAATTCCATAAGTTTCATCTAATATTGGTTCTAAAACAGTGTGTTGATAATCAATATTTTCTCGACCATGCTTGCGGTTAATAAATTTAGGAATCAGCCCTGCATCTAATGGCCCCGGCCGATAAAGTGCCAAAATTGAAGAAATATCTTCTATATTAGAAGGTTTCAAATCTCGCACGATCTGACGCATCCCAGAAGATTCTAATTGAAATATCCCTTCTAACTCACCTGCTTCTAATAATTCATAAGTTTTTTGTACATCTTTTGGTAGAGTGCTATGTTCACCTTTAGCTAATATCTTCTGGGCTTTTCTTTCCTGGCGCGGAATTTCATCAGGATCAACCCGATACCCTCTAGTTTCTTGAATCAAATCAAGGGTTTTTTGAATCAGCGTCAAGTTCCGTAAACCCAGAAAATCCATTTTCAACAAACCCATTGATTCCAAGTCTTCCATGAAATACTGGGTAATCACAGAACCATCATTATTCTTCTGTAGCGGCACAATTTCATCAAGTGGTTCGTCTGAAATCACTACGCCTGCTGCATGAACACCAAAAGTTTTGTTGGTTCCTTCAATTCGCATCGCCATATCAAGCCAGTGGCGAACATGGGGTTCTCTATCATATTTCTCTTTAAACTCTGGTTCTGGAGTTTTATCAGAAACCATCACCTTGAGTTTCGTTGGTTTCCCCCGCACCACAGGAATCATTTTCGCCATTTTGTCAGCTTCCCCATAGGGAATATTCAATACTCTGGCGACATCTTTTAAAACTGCTTTAGAAGTTAGACGGTTAAAAGTAATAATTTGGGCAACTCTATCTGCACCATATTTTTCAGTTACATAATCAATAACTTTATCCCGTTGTTCAATACAGAAATCTGTATCAATATCAGGCATGGATTTCCGTTCTGGGTTCAGAAAACGTTCAAATAGTAGCCCATGATGCACAGGATCAATATTAGTAATTCGCATCGCATAAGCAACTAACGAACCAGCCGCCGAACCCCGACCTGGCCCCACGGGAATATTATTATCTCTAGCAAATTTGATGTAGTCCCATACAACTAAAAAGTATTTGGAAAAACCCATCTGCTGAATCATTTTTAGTTCGTATTCCAATCTTTCTTTATAGACGGAATCGACTTCCTGGCGAGATTTGCGATTTAAGCGTTCTAACAGTCCACTCCATGCAACATCTTCGGCGTAAGTGTCAGCAGTATGGCCAGAGGGAATGGGAGGCGTAGGAATCTGAGGCTCACCCATAATATGGTAAGGCTCGACTTTATCAGCGACTTCTTCAGTAGTTGCGATCGCTTCCGCAATTACATCATCCGGCAAATGGTCGCGAAATAGCTGCCGCATCTCCTCACCAGATTTGAGATACTCTGTGCCGCTATAACGCATCCGCTTATCTTCAATAATTAACTTGCCAGTTTGAATACATAGCAAAGCGTCGTGGGCTTCAACGTCAAAACAAGAGATAAAATGCGAATCATTGGTAGCAACAATTTTAATCCCTAGCTCCCTAGCAATTTTCACTATTTCTACATTCACAATCCGGTCTTCTTGGGAACCGTGGTCTTGAATTTCTAGATAATAATCATCACCAAATACATCTTTATACCATTGGGCAACTTTTCGGGCTGCATCTGGTCGATTACTGAGAATCGCTTGGGGAATTTCTCCACCTAAACAAGCGCTGGTGACAATCAAGCCTTCATGATATTGTTTTAATAAATCTTTATTAATACAAGGACGAGAAAAAATTCCTTTACCTTGAACACCTTGGAGGTGAGAAATTGTGGTTAATTTGACTAAATTCTTGTAACCTTTGGTATTTTTAGCTAAAACTACTTGATGATATTTTGGTCGGCGTTCTTGTTTCTCAATATCGCCATTAATTACATACATTTCATTGCCGATAATCGGCTTAATATTTTGACTACGGCAGATTTTGATCAGTTCAACGGCTCCATACATGACACCATGATCGGTAAGGGCGATCGCTTTCATCCCCAGTGCGATCGCTTGATTCACCAACTCTGGAAGCTGACTTGCCCCATCAAGTAGACTGTAGTCACTGTGAATATGTAAAGGAACAAAGGACATAAGCATCTCCAACCATAAGCCAAGATCCCTCTAGGGGCCTACCTTGTGGTATACCCTTTCGAGCCAGATTTTGCAAAGCAACGGAATCTTAGATTAACAGTTTTTCACCAAAATTAAAGCTGTTCTTTTTCAGGAATTATCACTATTATGAGTGTTGTTTTAATAGTTACAGCAGTTAACCAGTATCTAGCCAATGAGTCAAACAGAGAGAACTACTTCGCCTGAAACCAAAGCTAGCCCTTGGTGGCAGCGTATCCCTCTCACGTTGCAAATTCTCATCGCCTTAATAGCGGCAGTCAGCGTCGGAATTGCCCTTGGTGCAGGGAATCCCAATCCCAGCAATGCTGCCTTAATCAACAATTTAGCAATTCCGGCTGAATTAGTGCTAAAGGCTCTCCGCGCCTTGGCTACACCCCTAATTCTGGTAGCGGTGCTGCATACTTTGATGACTACCAATATCCCTGGTACAGCCGGACGGCGGCTGGCAGTGCTACTTTTAACCAACACTACTGTAGCCATTTTGGTGGGGCTGTTCGTAGCTAATGTACTGCGTCCGGGGACTTGGGGCAATGTAAACACCTCAATAAGTACGGCAATAACTGCTCAGAGTCTCGACCCTTGGGGAATACTCAAAGATGCTGTACCAGAAGCCGTCCTCAAGCCATTGGTTGATAATAATGTCATCCAGCTGATTGTGATTGCCTTGAGTTTTGGTATCGTCCTGCGGGGATTAAAATCTGAACAAATCGCTCAAGGTAAGAATGGATTCCAGCCGATAGAGGATGTCATCGGAATTTTATTTGAAGCGGTAGTCCGCATCCTCAACTGGGTAATTGCCTTAGTGCCGTTTGCAGTCTTTGGGATTGTAGCTAAAACTATTGCGATGCAGGGCTTTGCACCGTTTAAATCTTTGGGTGCATTTATCGTCGCTGTATTGTTAGCACTAGTATTGCAGGCGTGCTACTACCTGATCAGAGTAAAATTTGGTTCTTGGGTACACCCACTAAAATTCCTCGCTGGTGGTTCTGATGCCTTTTTGACAGCTTTCTCAACTTCTTCCTCTGCGGCGGCAATGCCCATAACCTTTGAGGTTTTGCAAACAAAAGTCGGTTTAAGGGAATCTTCTGCTGCTTTAGGAGCATTAGTCGGGGCAAATTTCAATAATGATGGCACTGCTCTCTATGAAGCAATGTCTGCGTTGTATATTTCCCAACTGATTGGACAACATCTGAGTCTGACACAGCAGTTAATTGTCATCTTGACCTCGATTTTTGCATCGGTAGGTGCGGCCAATATTCCTAATGCGGGATTGGTAACGATGACACTGGTGTTTACTTCTGTCGGCTTACCTACGCAGTACATCGCTTTGCTAGTTACTGTAGACTGGTTTTTGGATCGCTGCCGCACCGCAATTAATGTTATGGGAGATATGACTGTCAGTGCTTTACTTGATGGCAAAAAGCCACGTTCTGTAGACGAGGCTTAGTTTGCCAGCTTTTAGTTGAGTTCAGCAGCCTTTTAAATATCTAATGCTGTTGAGGTCCTTTGGCGTCACATGCTTTAGTCCAGCAACGTTCTAAAAGTTGTAGACGCCAGATCAATACAAAGCGTTGGGGATTCAATACTAATTTAGTATCCCGACTAAATAATGGCTGGTTCAAATACTGCCAAAGAGGAAATTTAATTTGGGTGTGTTTTGGAGTCATAAGAACAAGAAAAATAATATAAAAGTTGTGTCTAGGAATTACCTAATACTGTTTTTCTAGTTAAAGGCTACCCTGCGTTTTTGCTATTGTCTTTGTGGCAATTGCGGAATTCCAGCAAGTGAATCTATGTTGTTTACGCTTTAATACTGAAATTGCACGCGCGATTTTTCTGATTCTAGATCGCCAAGCCGTTGCTGCCATTGAGATTAGATAGGTAAAAAATTACTTAATTAAACATCATTGATGTTGATTTTTTTATTTTGAATTGCTTTTCATCCCACCGTTACCACCCGCCGAATTTTGTCGCTACGAAACCCGATCGCCATTGGACGACGTACCCCCAAAAGTGCTACCAGCAAAGCCAAACTCGCCCGTACCTGAGTTGAGTAGGCAGAGTTTTTCCTGATGCCAACGCGGGGAGTGGAGTATAGACAGCCTCTGCAAGGTATTTATAGAACCCATATCGAAATCTGCAATTCTTAATATTGCGTGAGATGATCTTCATTACACAAGTCTTGAAGTCTATTTGTAGCTTAGACTACTATTTTTTCTTGTTCAGGAACGACTATTTAAGTTTGTATGTAAATTTATGTAACTTGTTATTTTATCCAGTCATAGATAAAACACAATCTTCAACGTAGTCTAATGTAGTACTTTGAAGGAAGAATAATCATGGCTAATCCAGTTTTTACCGACATTTTTGATAGCAACCTAAACGACAATAACACCACAACAGGTACTAATTTAGACGATGTAATCCTTGGTGATAATGGGAACGACATTCTAACAGGCTTGGCTGGTAACGATCTTCTGTTCGGCAATAACGGCAACGATACAATTAACGGTGGATTGGGCAACGATATAATCAACGGTGGAAATGGCGACGATATTCTTATCGGTGGTGCAGGTACTGACACAATAACTGACGGCGATGGCGACGACATCTACAAGTACTTCAGTACTTCTGAAAGTCAGGTAGGTGTGACACGGGATATTCTCACAGATTTCACATCAGGGTTTGACAAGATCGACTTGTCGGCGATAGATGCCGAACTCTTAACTGCTGGCGATCAAGCCTTTAAATTTATCGGTACTGCTGCCTTCACTGGAACTGCTGGCGAAGTACGCTACTTTACGAGCGGCAGCAACCTATTCGTTCAGGCAGAGATCAATAACGACGGTAACATAACCGCAGATTTAGAAATTCAACTGAATGGATTGTCAACGATCGCTGCGACTAGTTTCATCCTTTAAGCATTTAGGGTTCGTTTTTAGCGATGTCTATGACGGGCTACGCCTACGCATTTAGAGGATGTTTTAAAAGGGTCTTTTGCTCTCATACCGAGACTTTTAAGACATCCTCTTAGACTTCAGCTTAAAATTGCTTAAGTTTTGTCGATTAACCACAAAAAAATTGGGACGGGCAAGATGCCCATCCCACAAGAAAAAAGAATTTTTCTCATCAAAAGCCTTGGTTGTGTTAATAGCTAAGGCTTTTTCGTTAAGTTAAATTTCTCACTATTTAATAATGAGTGCCTGTTTTCCGATGGTTGATGGCAGTCACAGCATCAGGCTTGAGTAATTTACCTTCGTCCACAGTTGCATACACAACCCAGTGATCGCCACATTCCAGACGTTGGTTGACTGAACATTCCAAATATGCTGATGAATCGGTGAGGATGGTACAACCGTTATCTGCAACTGCTGTACTAAAGTTGGCAAATCGATCTTCCCCAGGCGCGAAAGATTTACGGAAATGCTTCATGTAGTCTTGATGATTGCCTTCAGGTAAAATATTTAAGGCAAACTTACCGCCTGGATACATCAAAGATTCGATCGCTCGCTCTTTAGCGATCGCCACTGTTATTCCGGGTGGGTTGAAGGTAGCTTGGGAAACCCAAGCGCCTAACATTGCGGTAGACACTTCTCCTTGTTTCGCTGTCACCACGCAAACGGAACCAACAATCCGACCAACAGCCTGTTCTACTGGAGTAGCGGCTTGTTGGGGTAGGCGTACCTTTTTAGCCTTTTTCAGTGCTTGGGCAAAGTCTGTACCTAATTCCTCACAGAATTTGAGAGTGACATCATCAGGTTTAAACTTCACCTTCAGGGTGTCAAAACCAAAGCGATATCCAGCATCGCGGAGTTTACCTTCGATTAAGTCAAATGCTTCGCCACTCCAGCCGTAGGAACCAAATACCCCAGCGAGTTTACTGTTGTCACCACTCGATAACACAATCCCTAAAGCAGTATGAATGGGAGTTGGCGCATGACCACCAATGGTAGGAGAACCGATGATAAAACCCTCTGACTGTGCGAGGTTGATGCGAATTTCATCAGGGGTAGCAAATTCGCAGTTGATTGATTTGACTGCGACTCCACCTTTAGTTAGTCCCAGAGCGATCGCTTGTGCTAAAGTCGCTGTATTTCCGTAAGCTGAAGCGTAAAGTAAGGCAACGGAAATTTCGCGATCGTTGTGAGAACGGCTCCACTCTCCATAAGCTTTGGTGAGTTCGATTAAGCTGCTGCGTACTAAAGGCCCATGACCTACAGCATACATTCTCACCTGCAAATCTGATATTTTCTCCAAAGCTGCTTGCACATGAGGAGTTTGGGGAGCCATCAGGCAGTTAAAGTAGTAACGCTGATCTTCTTTGAGCGCTTCCCAGTTATCATCAAACACCTCATCACCACAAAGATGAGTTGCAAATAACTTATCTGTGTAGAGAATTTGGGTTTGCTGGTCGTAGGTACAAAGTCCTTCCGGCCAACGTGGGCTGGGAGTGGGCAGGAATTTCAAAACATGACCCTTGCCTAAATCCAGAGTTTCTTTCCCCCGCATCACCAAGACATTTAAATCTTGCTCTAAGAAAGCAGCACGCAAATTGTTCGCACCAGGAAGAGAACAGACAAAAGTTATCTGTGGTGCCAGTTCTAAAATTGCTTTGAGGGTTGCAACTCGATTGGGGCTAAAATGACCCAGGATTATATAATCCAAACTTTGTAAATCTAAAGTCTGCCGCAATGCCTCTAAATAAATTTCGGTAAAGCTTTCTGGCGGTGGATCAATAAGTGCGGTTTTATCAGCTTCAATTAAATAGCAATTGGAGGTTGTACCTCTTTCAAGTGCGTATTCAATTTCAAACCGCAGACGTGACCAACTACGCGCTCTGATAGCTTTAGTATTGGTAGCAATTGGTAAAACTTGTACGTCGCGTGGCTTGGAATTGGTCATAGCTGTTGGATAAAGTTAGGGAACAGGAAATAGGGAATAGGTTATAGGGTATAGATCATAGGAAACAGGGGATAGTTTTCTTTGCTGTCCCCTGTCACCTGTTACCTCTTGCCTCTTTCTTAGTAGTAATTACCTACTTTGCGATGGCGAACGGCTGTCAATCCATCGTTTTTGGAGACACGACCTTCTTGCACAGTGCAGTATAAAATCCAGTGGTCGCTGCATTCCATGCTGGTCTGTATTTCACATTCCATGTATGCCAGAGCATCAGTTAGAATCGGCGAACCGTTTTTCGCGGTTTGAGTTTTCACTCCCGCAAAGCGATCAGCACCAGGATGCAAGCGCTTGAGGAAATGTTTCTTGAGTTCTTGATAATTGCCTTCTTCTAAAACGTTGAGGACGAAGCGATCACCTACTTGCATTAAGGAATCAATGGCGCGGTCTTTCGCAACGGCAATTGTGAATCCTAATGGTTGCAAACTCGCTTGCGTTACCCACGATGCCAGCATTGCACTTGAGACATTATCTTTTTTCGTCGTGACTATATATAGTCCACTACTAATCCGACCTAATGCCTTTTCCATGTTGACATCAAGGGACTTGATTTGCTTGATGTTGCGATCGCGCACCAGCAATTGTCCGATGTCTTTACCCGCTTCTTCACACAACTGGAATGTTGAGGCGCTGGGAGTCTCTTTAATCCGAATGGGTGGGAAAGCTTCTTTGATACCAGAGTTGAGAAATTGTCTGCGGATTGTATCAATGGGTTCATCATCCCCACCGTAACATTCAAACAGCCCAATCAGTTGCTTGTTTTTGGCGACAGCTAGCACCGAACTGATACTAGCTTGGGCGGCTGCGGAAGTTGTCGGGGGCATACCAATAATGATGCCTGCTGCTCTCCCAGCTAGTTCTTGAATTTCTTGGCTTTCAGCAGTACTCAGATCCAGTACTTCTACGCCAACGCCAGTTTTCAGGATACCTTCGGCAATTGCGTGACCAAGACGCTCGCCATAACCATATTCTGAGACAAAAAACAAGCCAACTGTTGTTTCTGCTTTAGCTTGTCTTTGGCTCCAATTTTCGTAACACCCAGTCAGAACATCTAAATGGTGGTATAATAATGGGCCGTGACCATTTGCGATAATATTAATCTTTCCGAGATCGCCCATCCGCTTCATCGCATTCAGCAGCGAACGAGCGTTAGGACCCATCAAGCAGTCGTAGTAAAATCTAAAGTCAGCTTCAATCGCTTCTAAATCTTCATCGAAGGTGCGATCGTCACAAAAATGCATCCCAAAAGCATCACAGGTATAGAGAATTTGGGTTTTGCGGTCAAAGCTAAAGATTGTATCCGGCCAGTGCAGGTTAGGCGCACTCACGAATTCCATTTCGTGTCCTTTGCCGATATCGATGCGATCGCCAGTTTTCACAACCCGCTTCGAGAAAGGATCGTGTACCAAACCTTCTAGAAACTGAAGCGCAACTTTTGAGGCTAAAACAGTAGCTCTAGGAGCTAACTGGAGGACATCTTCTACTAAACCGCTATGGTCTGGCTCTGTGTGACTAACAATTATGTAATCAATTGTTTTGGGGTTTACAAGACCTTTAAGGGTCTCTAAATACAGATCGCGAAACTTCTGGTGAGAAGTATCAATTAAAACTGTTTGTTCGCCCCTAATTAGATATGAATTGTAGGTTGTACCGTTTTGCAGTCCGAATTCGATATCAAAGCGATCGCGATCCCAGTCAAGAGAGCGAATCGCCGTTGTGTTAGGGGCAATTTCTACAGTTTGTATAGTTAACCGATGTTGAACGTTCTCTGCGTGGGCCTTGCCGGTCGTAGACATCGTTACCATTATTCGTCTCCGAGCGCAAATTAACAGGTTTTTCTTCTGCCCCCATTCTCTCTATTATTTTTCTTTGAAGTTGTAATGAATATCAGTTTTTTAAAAATTTAACTTGTATCAATTATTGCTGTTTTTTAGCAAAAAATATGACTCAAAAAATATACTAAATATTAATTGATTCCTAAATTTTACTGAGTACTTGTTTTTGCTATTTATCTGGTTTTATCTTAATCCAAAAATATCATAAAGATTATATTTTTAACTAGAAAAACATAATTTAAACAATCTTAGATTACTGACCGAGCTACAAACTCAAAATTACTTGTAATGCTTAATATCGTCAGAGTATATATTTATTAAATAGAAAAATTTATTTTTTTTGCTACTCCCTTAATTAGAAAAAGTAGGAAAGGTAGGAAAGGTAGGAAAGGTAGGAAAAGTGGGAAAGGTGGGAAAGGTGTGATAAATCTGATTAGGTTCCAAAAATCATCAAACAAGCTGCTAGCATTAGTTTATTCAATGGGTATTCAATATGTTGTTGCCTTAATCATAAATATGGTGGCATAGAATATAAACTTTATGTAAAGTCGATAAAACAGACATTTTTTTAGAGATAATTAAGTCAAATTTCCAGAAACTAGTTGAATAAAAAGGAACTAGGCTTGTATATCTTCTTCCGCTCATCCAAATGGAAACTAGCATCAAAAGGATTTTTAAAGTTTCGATAAACCTCCGTAAGCACAGGAATAATGTTAGGAATTTAATGATACAGTCCTTTATTATCGACTTTAAACATTAATCAAGATAACGCCAACAAATTTTCTTGTTATAGGTATAAGCTACAGCTTTAGTCTATCTGATAAATTTACCTATATAGATTAATGGTGTAATTTCGATATGCCTAAATTTTTATAAAAATCCATTGTTGATAAAAAACTGCAAACTTTAATAGTGTTCTCAAGCCAATACTTATCGTGTAGCAGCCTTATTAGACGCCAACATCCTTAATACTTGTAGTCGCTTTTTTAGAATGTATTATCAAATACCTAAGTAATACAGTGTACAGACGTAAATAGATACAAAAGTTGATTGTCAAAAGGTTATTGTTTATGGGATGCCGATTAAAAGTGTTTCTCACAGAAGAAGAAAAGCTAACTTTAGAAGAGTTGAGAAAAGCCAAAGATGTTCCTCAACGTACTAAGGATCGCGCTCAAGTTTTACTGCTGAATACTCGTGGCTTAAAAAATGAGCAAATTGCAAAAGGCTTGAATTGGGCGATTTCAACAGTGCGTCAAACCCTTCATCGTTGGGAAAAAATGGGTTTAGCAGGTTTATGGGATGCTCCTGGTCGAGGAGGAAAACCTCGATATTCGGAATCAGATTTGGTTTATCTAGAAAATTGTTTAGCTCAAGAGTCAGAAACTTATAACTCTAAACAATTAGCAAAAAAACTAGCATCTGAACGTCAAGTAAACTTGAGTGCAGATCGACTACGACGGGTACTGAAAAAAAGGGGAAGGAGGTTTGGAAGCACACGCACACAAACCCAGAAACAGCAAGCATAATTAGCTAACTAAACCATCTTGGACTCGAATAACTTGCAATACTTTTCGCTTAAGGGGGAAAAGGGAAAGGTTTGGATTTACCTTTACCCCAAGTCCAATAAGCTTTCCTCGGAGCAAAAGAGAGATTGTTGAGTTTATCCGAAAAGTATTGGAATTACTCTTTTCATTTGAGATGCGATCGCTAGATCGTGAATGACCATCACGATTATCTTCTTGACAAATTCCTGCTTTTTGCAGAGAGAGTGCTTGTTGTTGCTTTACTTCTGCACCGGCTTAATCGATATCTTTTTGGCAGGTTTTTGCTTTTTGCAGAGATAGTGCTTGTTGCGCTTCTTTGTGTTAATTGGGTTTAACTGAACGGTATTGCTATAAGCTAACGCGCCTACATATTGCGCTATTCTCTGTGTAGACGGTCATTAGTCATCAGTCACTTGTACTGAGCCTACCCCTGCGGGGAAGCAAGCTACGCGTAGCGTCTCGCAGAGAAGCCGAAGTATTAGTCATTTGTGTTTACCAAGGACAAAGGACAATTGACTTAGGACAACCTCACCCAGTTGATGTGCAATCTTATTTGCGTAACAGCTTATTAGCTGTTGAACTCAAATTAGCTGTGCATTATAGAAAATTCTCATGGGAGTTTTCCCATAAAACAAAGTCCACTTACACATCACAGTGTCAAGTGGACTTGTTAACTATTTTTAGTGGATCCGAGCAGAGTCGAACTGCTGTCCAAATTGGGTATTGACCCCCCGCTCATTCACAGGTTTAGCCTTTCTAATCCTCAAGGCGGGAATCGTTCATTATCCCGAACGTAGGATGCTCTGATTTAATCTTAGCTAGCAAGCCAACCAGAGAACGCTTACTAGAGCATCCGTTGGGGGTTGGTCTTCAGTCCTTAACGGAGTCAAACTAAAGACGCTCGAACCTGTAAGAGGTTTTTAGGCAGCTGCTACTAGAGCAGGCTTACGAGCAAAGCTAACGATGTTATTCGCATTTACTTTTTGTTTGAGCCTTTGATTTTCGAGAGGAGACTCACTCTCGACCTGAATCACAGAGCAGCGTTCGCCAACCTGTCGAAACCGTGACGGACCCATGCGCTTCATACTTCGATTATAATACGCAATTCTGCAAATGTGTTAATAGACAAAAATTTTTGCTTTATGCAAGTGCTGCTGAGAAACACATGGTGTCTTGGTAGGAGCTTGGCTGGAGATCATCATTATAGTTGGCACACAGGGTGATGTTTTTGTAGCCGTTTTCCTTTAAACACATGATAAATTCGTCACGCCCAAACCAATGTAGGGGAAGATTTTGTAACTCTGTGGCAACGAGTTTGCTGTCTTTCCATTTTTCGTAACGAATCACAGTCGTGTTAAGTTGATTAAGCCAGTCTATCCGAGATGTAGATTGCAAAAGGATTGTTGATCCATCAGGGCAGTCAATTGGCGATTGCTGTTTAACAATGTTCTCTGTTTTAAAATCTTCGATAGGCAACTCTAAATCAATAAAGATTCGCCCTTGTGGTCCCAGATGTCGAGCAAAAGCTTGTAGAGCGGACATAGCAGCAGTTCGGTTTTCAAGCAGCATAAATGAGCCGAAGGAAACTGCGATCGCATTAAATTTACCAGGAATTTCAAGATTTTTTACACAACCTTGATGCAGAACAGGATTTAAATTTCGATCGCTACAGTGCTTTTGACAAGCAGCCAGCATATCTGGTGAAATATCAATTCCCTCAATATTGATACCAGCTTCTAGCAGTGGAATGAGTAATCGTCCCGTCCCAACCATCGCCTCTAAAATTCTGCCACCAATTGACGAAAGGTGTTTTATGTAGTAGTTAACATCAGGATAATCTCGATCGATGGGCTTGGTTATTTGATAAACCTCAGTACATAAAGGCCCATACACCGTCAATGTCATCTAGTTAAAAGCCCCAAATACTAAAATAGCCAATTGCTAATCTTAAAATAATTAGCAATTGGCTATATATTACAACGCACTACAAATAAATAATTAGTTATACCCTAAGTCAGTGCTTCAGCACCGCCCACAACCTCAAGAAGTTCTTGGGTAATTGCAGCTTGTCGAGCTTTGTTGTAAGACAGCGTGAGGGTGTTAATCAGTTCACCAGCATTTTCACTGGCATTACTCATAGCTGTCATCCGCGCTGCTAGTTCGCTAGCTGCCGATTCTTGTAACGCCCGCAATAGCTGGTTACTCAGATACAGAGGCAAGAGAGAATCGAGAATCTGTACGGGATCTTGCTCGAAAATCATGTCAGGAGCCAACGTGCGGACTTGGCTAGTCACTTTTTCGCGTTCGACTTCAAATTTACCACCACGAGTTGTCAAGCGGAAGATTTCATCATCGCCTGCTTCTAGACCTTGGGGATCGAGGGGCAGTAAGGTTTGTACCACAGGACGGGAGCTAACTAAGGAAATGAATCTGGTATAGATTAATTCGATGCGATCGACTTCTTCTGAAAGGAACAAAGAAAGTAGTTGATCGGCAATCTGATTGGCTTCTGCTGCGGTGGGAATTTGCTCTAAGCCGCTGTAGGTGGCATCAATTGGCTGATTGCGGCGTTGAAAGTACTGTGTAGCTTTGCGTCCGACGATCACAAATTGATAGTTTAAACCTTCTGCTTGGATTTCTTTAGCGCGGTTTTCTGCACGACGGATAACGTTACTATTGTAGCCGCCGCATAAACCACGATCGCCTGAAATAACCAACAACCCAACTGACTTAACTTGGCGTTTTCTCAGTAGAGGTAGGTTTGCTTCTTCAAAGCGCAGACGGCTTTGCAAACCATACAATACTTGTGCCAAGCGATCGGCAAAGGGGCGAGTTGCTAGCACTTGTTCTTGCGCCCGGCGCACTCTAGCCGCAGCTACGAGACGCATGGCTTCTGTAATTTTTTTGGTATTTTTGACCGACTGAATGCGATCGCGTATTGCTTTTAGATTGGGCATATTCTTGAGTTAGGAGTTAGGAGTTAGGAGTTAGGAGTTAAGAGCTAGGAGTATTCATTAACTTTTAACTCTTAACTCTTCACTCCTCACTTTAATTACGCTGCTGCTTTGAAGGTCTTCTTGTATTCGGTAAGTGCTTCCTTTAAGGCAGCTTCTTCTGCATCACCTAGTGCTTTGGAGGCTCTTACTCCTTCGGCATACTTACCAGTCTTTAAGTATTCCCGCAGACCTTGGGTAAAGGTTGTGACTTTATCTACAGGCACATCATCCAAGTAACCATTAATACCAGCGTAAAGAATTGCTACTTGCTCATATACTGAGAGTGGCGAATTTTGTGGCTGTTTGAGAAGTTCGCGCAACCGTTGACCCCGTGCCAATTGGTCTTGAGTGGCTTTATCTAAGTCAGAAGCAAATTGAGCGAAGGCTTGCAGGTCGTCAAATTGGGCTAGTTCCAATTTAATCTTACCGGCAACTTTTTTCATTGCCTTGGTTTGCGCCGCAGAACCCACGCGGGATACAGAAATACCTGGGTTCACAGCCGGACGGATACCAGCGTTGAACAAGTCAGAAGATAGGAATATCTGACCATCGGTAATAGAAATTACATTGGTGGGGATGTATGCCGAAACGTCACCAGCTTGGGTTTCGATGATTGGTAGGGCGGTCATACTGCCTTTACCTAATTCATCACTCAGCTTTGCTGCTCTTTCTAACAAGCGGGAGTGAATGTAGAATACATCTCCAGGGTAAGCTTCGCGTCCGGGTGGACGACGCAGCAACAGGGACATTTGGCGATAAGCTTGGGCTTGCTTGGAGAGGTCATCATAAATTACCAGCGTAGCTTTGCCTTTGTACATAAAGTACTCAGCAATAGTTGCGCCTGTGTAGGGAGCTAGGAATTGCAAGGTTGCTGGGTCACTGGCGTTAGCGGCAACGACGACGGTGTAATCCATTGCGCCTTTTTCTTGCAATGTTTGCACCACGTTAGCAACTGTGGAAGCCTTTTGACCGATCGCAACGTAAACACAAATTACATCTTCTTCTTTTTGGTTGATGATTGTGTCGATCGCGATCGCAGTTTTACCGGTTTGGCGATCCCCAATAATCAATTCCCGTTGACCACGACCGATAGGAATCATTGAGTCAATAGCTGTGATCCCCGTTTGCATGGGTTCGTGTACTGACCGACGAGCAATGATACCAGGTGCTGGAGATTCAATCAAACGGCTGTCTGAGGATTTGATGTCTCCTTTACCATCAATGGGACGACCCAAAGCGTCTACAACTCGTCCAATTAAGGCTTCTCCTACTGGAATCTGGGCAATTCTACCAGTAGCGGTTACAGAACTACCTTCTTGAATTTCTAACCCTTCACCCATAAGCACCGCACCCACGTTGTCTTCTTCCAAGTTTTGGGCGATGCCAACTGTGCCGTCTTCAAATTCTAAGAGTTCCCCAGCCATAGCCTTTTCCAGACCATAAATCCGGGCAATACCGTCACCAACTTGTAGTACAGTACCAACGTTAGCAACTTTGACCTCTTGATCGTATTGCTCGATTTGTTGTTGGATAATGCTGCTAATTTCGTCAGGTCTAATTGATATGCTCATGTGTCTATCTTGTTTGCTTTCGAGACGGGAAAATTCAATAGTTAGGAGTGATGAGTTAAGAGTGATGAGTTAAGAGCGATGAGTTAAAAAAGCAAAGGTTAAAAGTTAAAAGTCAAAATAAATTATTGTTTACTTAACTCCTAACTCCTAACTTTTAACTCCTAACTCCTGTACAGACGCGATTAATCGCGTCTCTACTCCTAACCTTCTAGCTGTTAGTTAAGCGCAATGAAAGGCGGCGCAGCTGACCCCGGATACTGGCGTCAATTACCTGCGAACCTACTTTAATGATCACACCACCAATTAACTCACTGTCTACCTTGGTTTCTAGTTCTACCTGGCGAGCATTAGTTATGGCAATGACTTTTTCTGTAATTGCCTGCTGTTGAGCTTCTGTGAGGGGAACGGCTGAAACTACTTCCGCTAATACGGTTTGATTCAGCTGCCGCAACAGCGCCAGATATTGTTGAAAAATCGATTCCAAGAATGCAATGCGGCGTTTGTCTACTAGCACCAACAAAAAGTTGCGTAAGTAGGGGTTAGAGCCTTCCCCGAGTATTTGTTTGATGAGAGCTTTTTTGTTCTCAGCCTGAATAAACGGGTTGCTGAAGAAGTTTTGTAGCTGTTTGTCTGCTCTTAAGAGTCCCAGTAAAGTACGCGCATCTTCCCCGAACTCTTCTGTCAAATTTTTCGATTGCGCTATTGACAAAAGTGCCTGTGCGTAAGGTTGGGCTACTTCGGCTGACGCTACCTGACTTGTCATACATTGCCTCCCAGTTGTGCGATGCTGCGATCAATTAAACTTTGTTGAGCATCGTCAGCAATCCCGCCTTTGAGTTGTGATTCGACTTTCTGCAATGCTAGTGTAGCAACTCGTTGCCGCAGTTGAGCGATCGCTCGCTCTGTTTCGGTGTTTAAATCTGCTGCTGCCGTTTGTTTCAGGCGTTCTACGTCTTGCGCTGCTTTCGCTAACAAGGCTTCTTTCGTCTTTTGGGCGTTTTCTGTAGCAGATTGGCGGATGCGTTCTGCCTCTGCCTGAGATTGCTTCAATTGCTCTTGCGCTTGGGAAAGGGCAGTCTTTGCCTCTTTTAAGCGCCCTTCTGCTTCCTGAATTGCAGTGGCAATATTGGATTGTCGCTCGTTCAGGATATTGCTTAAAACCTTACGTCCGAAGTAGAATAATATGCCAATCAGAATCGTTAAATTGATCAGATTGGTTTCAAAAATGTCTAGGTTTAGACCGAAACCACCTTCTGCTGCGCCTTCTGCCAATTCAGAGTGAACAGCGTTCGCTTCTGCGGCAAGTAATAAGAATGTGCCCATGATACCCATTTACAAGTGCGCTGCTCGCTTGCTAATACGTTGTATTTTCCCAAGGGGAAATAAAGTATCTTTATCTCGTAGGGAAAAAGTGCCTTTTTTTGAAACTTAAATTTTGCGCTCTGGACTAGGGGCCCAGTTGCGCGTATGCTTTCACAGAGCCAGTTTAGTTAGTTTATCTAACTGGAGTTGGCCCCAATAGTTTTTCTAGAATTTGCCTGCTTAGAGCATCAACTTGTTGCTCTAAGGTACGAAAAGCTTCTTGCTTTTGTTGTTCTATTTCAACAGAAGCTTGTTCTCGTTGAGACTGAGCTTCTTTTTGGGCTTCAGCAATTTTCTCGGCAGTAATTTTCTTAGCTTCAAGTTGAGCGGCTTCTACGGTAGCTTGCGATTGTCTGCGAGCGTCTGCGAGTTGTTGCTCATATTCGGTAGCCAAGCGCTCGGCTTTAGCCAAGCTCTCCCGTGCCTCAAGGGTATTCGTTCGGATATAACTATCGCGATCGTCTAGTACCTTGGTCAGTGGCTTATAGAAAATTGCATTCAACAAAGCTGCCAATAGCAGGAATTGCAATGCCATGAAGGGCAAGGTAGCATCGAAATCAAACATTTGTCTCCTCTTTGGCTGGAGTAGCAGTTTTCATGGCTAGCAACATCATCCAACCTTTCGTATTTTAGAGACCCATAGCCAACAAGGGTCAACTGAGCATTATAACTACTGAGATATCCAAAACGTTTTGATTGTAGAGGCGTGATGGTTCACGTCTCTACACTCACAACAACTTCAGGTATTAGCCGAAGGGGTTAGCAAACAGCAATACCAGGGCAATTACTAGACCATAGATAGTTAAAGATTCCATGAATGCCAAGGTTAATAGCAGAGTACCGCGAATTTTTCCTTCTGCTTCAGGTTGACGAGCAATACCTTCTACCGCTTGTCCAGCAGCATTTCCTTGACCAATGCCAGGGCCAATTGCAGCTAAACCAATCGCTAAAGCAGCAGCGAGAACTGAAGCAGCCTGAACTAATGGATCCATGTTGATTTTCCTTGCTTTGATTACAAAACTAACAAAAGTACGTTAACGATTAGAAACGTGGTTTTCACGCTGCACATGAGTTCTTTGATCGCGCTTTGCGATGTTTTGAGCGAATATGCTCTTGGAACTGTGCTATCAGCTGAGAAGCTTAACAGTTATCAGTTATCAGTTATCAGTTGTCAGTTTCGCCGCACCCTTGATAACTGTTGACTGTTGACTGGTTTAATGCTCCTCATGTTCATCTCCGCCATGCCCCTCCATTGCCTCATGAATGTATGCTCCGGCTAGGGTGGCAAAAACCAGGGCTTGAATGGCACTGGTAAATAAACCCAAGGCCATTACAGGCAGAGGTACAAATAGAGGAACTAGCAGCACCAGCACCGCTACTACCAATTCATCCGCCAAAATATTACCAAATAGCCGGAAGCTTAGGGAGAGGGGCTTAGTGAAATCTTCAAGAATTGCGATCGGCAACAAAACAGGTGTTGGCTCTATATATTTCTTAAAGTAGCCTAAACCCCGTTTGCTAAAACCTGCGTAAAAGTACGCTAAGGAGGTCAGCAATGCCAATGCGACAGTCGTATTGATGTCATTGGTGGGAGCAGCTAATTCGCCTGAAGGTAGCCTGATGAGCTTCCAGGGAATTAGTGCGCCTGACCAGTTCGATACGAAAATAAACAAGAACAGTGTGCCAATAAATGGCACCCAAGGGCGGTATTCTTTCTCACCAAGTTGGTTTTTTGCCAAATCACGAATAAATTCTAAGGCGTATTCCATCAAATTCTGGATGCCCTTGGGAATTCTTTGTGCGTTGCGAGTAGCAGCTATTGAAGCCACTACTAGAATACTAATCACAAACCATGAGGTAAGAAAAACTTGCCCATGAATTTTAAGATTGCCCAACTGCCAGTAGAAATGATGTCCTACTTCTAATTCGGCGAGGGGAAAAGAATTAAAGGCGTTTAAGACACTAAGCATTTGCATTCTTCAAGCATTTTCCCCAACGAGCGAGGATGGGATTACTATCTTTGTGAGCCTGACTTTTTAAGAATCAGGAATGAACGCAATTTGCACCATATAGACGAAGAGCGTGGCTTTGTAAGTTAGAAATCCCAAGAAAATGGGCAAAATCTGTAGCTCACGCCATTGAGTTGCCACGATCATCACTCCAATAAACAGAGCAAAACGAGTTTTGCTCAGACTGGTTTTCTGACTACCAAGCTGCTCAACGTCTCTAGCCAACATTTTTAAGTAAACCACACCTGTACACGCCCCAATTAAATAATTTAGGGCAATGTTTAAGGAATAAAAAATCCACACAGAGATAAAAATAACCCCCGTCAAGACAAGCGTGATTACCAACAATCGCTGGAAGAGTTCATGGAACTCTTGCATGGAGTTACCTGATTCTGTGCCTCCAGAACCAGTTTTAGCATCTTGTTGCGTTGTCGGAGTGGGCGCAATTGATTCGTCTGACAAGCTCACGGGACTTGAAACCAGTACAGTTAAATATGATGACTGCACATTCAGTCAGCTGAATCATATCATGATGCGGTAACAATACTTTAGGAAAAAACAATTAACTTCTTGTCAACATCAGAGAGTAAGTACCGACAGATTAAAGCCTACAGTAGTTTTACCAAGTCCGCCGAGGTGGGCTTGGTGAAAAGTAAGGGTTTTATAGGATATTGATAAATCGAGGGCAGGCAAGATGCCTACCCCACATGAGTTTTGGGTTGAATATACCTCTCGATTAAATTATCTTGGCAGTCCGCAGACCGAACAGCAATCCTACAGATAAGCCAAAGAATAAACCCAAGAAGACGATATAAGACACAATTGCAAACATTTATTGCTCTCCAGAATACTTCCTAAATCTATTGAATCATTAGTTGTTGGGTATTGGGCATTGGGCATGGGGCATGAGGGTAGAGGAGAAATAGGTACTACAACTTCTTTGCTGCTTGCCAATTTTGTAGTTGGTGCTATAGTTTCGGGATTCAAGGAGAAATAGTTACTACAACTTCTTTGCTGCTTGCCTGCTTCTTAACCAATGCCCTATGCCCATTTCCTAGATTGCGATACAATACAGCCCACGGACGCTTGTTTGGGGTTGGGCAATGACTTCTGTAATTAATGTAAATCTACCAGAGCAGTCTTATGAGATTGCGATAACTTCGTTGAGCTACGCTAACGCACCTTCGAGTTTAGACCAACTGGGTCAACACATGGCCAGTCTCAATCTAGGCAAGAAGGTACTGCTAGTTTCTAATCCGACGATTTTTAAGTATTTTGGCGAAAGAGCAATTACATCCCTAAAATCTGCTGGATTTGAAGTTGCTAGTTGTACTTTACCACCTGGTGAACGCTATAAAACCCTCAATTCCATTCAAAAACTCTATGATGTAGCCTTAGAAAACCGCCTAGAACGTTCTTCTACGATGGTGGCTTTGGGCGGAGGTGTAATTGGGGATATGACTGGCTTTGCAGCTGCAACTTGGCTACGTGGTATTAATGTTGTCCAAGTGCCTACCTCTTTGTTGGCGATGGTAGATTCGGCAATTGGTGGCAAAACTGGCGTGAATCATCCCCACGGTAAAAACTTAATTGGGGCATTCCATCAACCGCGTTTGGTTTTGATTGACCCAGATGTGTTAAAAACTCTACCTATGCGCGAGTTTCGGGCAGGAATGGCAGAAGTTATTAAGTACGGTGTGATTTGGGATGCCGAATTGTTTACCCAGTTAGAAGCAAGTAAACGCCTCGACCAACTCCGCTATGTCAAACCTGACTTAATAACAAACATATTAATGCGCTCTTGTCAAGCAAAAGCTGATGTTGTTGGCAAAGATGAGAAAGAAGGCGGATTACGCGCAATTCTCAACTATGGACACACCATTGGTCATACAGTAGAAAGTTTGACTGGTTATCGTCTAGTAAATCATGGTGAAGCGGTGGCTATTGGTATGGTAGCAGCCGGTCAAATTGCTGTGGATTTAGGACTGTGGCAAAAGGAAGACACAGAACGTCAAAATGCTTTAATTCAAAAAGCGGGTTTACCGACTCAGTTACCAGATGGGGTAGATATTGAAGCAATTATTGAGGCGTTGCAATTAGATAAGAAAGTCCAAGCCGGGAAAGTTCGGTTTGTTTTACCAACAGAGATTGGTGTAGTAACAATTACTGATGAAGTGTCATCGGATATTATTCGGCAAGTGTTGCGGGGAATGCGAACAATTTGAAGAAGAATTCAGGAGTCAGAATGGGCTAAACGCCCCGCTACCGCTAACAGGAGTCAGAATAAAGGTTAGTTGCTCTGTCCTTCAATTACGAATTAATGAGTCATGATACTCCAAGCCAAAAATCAATTAACTTTGCAAGAGTTCCTAAATCTTCCACCAGGCGAGGGAGATATCACCTACGAACTTGTTGATGGTCAAGCAATTCCTAAAATGTCACCAAAAAAATTCCACTCTAAACTTACTCGTGCCCTTCTGAATTTGATTGAGCAATGCTGTCAGGGGAAAGGAGAAGTTTGCCCAGAATTAGCTGTTGCATTAACTCGTCGAGGGCGAGATTGGATGCCAATACCGGATATTTTATATATTTCTAATGAACGTTTACCCCCTGATTGGGATAAAGAAGGAGCATGTTCTGTTCCTCCCGATTTGGTGATTGAGATTATTTCCCCAGGGCAAACCTTTGGACAAATGGCGGCTAAAGCCAAAGACTATTTGGATGCTAAGGTGCTGCGGGTATGGGTATTAGATAGTAAAGCCAGAAGTATTACTGTTTTTTATCCAGATACAGCACCACAAACTTATATGGGAGAAGAACTACTCACAGATTCTTTGTTTGAAGGACTGCAATTTACTGTTGAGCAGGTGTTTCAAAAGGCGAAAATTCCATTCACTACTGAATAGCACAATTCTCTTGCTTTAAACGTCCATCAAAATTTAAAGTCATGGAAGGTTTGCCTAACTTTAACCAGTTGCTTGAGTAACTTATCTGGTTAATTTAGATGGTAGCTGTATTTACGCTGTACTGTACTAATAGTTTAGCTGATTAATTCATCCATTTGTAGGAGGTAATTAGTAAAGGAATAAGTGTAATTTATTTATAATCAGACCAACACTAATATGGTTGGAAGCTGTATTCACTCAAAAAATATATCAACTATGTTAAACCTAATAATCACCGGATGTATAAAAATAAAACCTTTGGTGCTTTCAACAACTTTTTTACTGGCTGTACAGACTTCTGCCAATGCTGAACAAGCATTTCCTAGTTTGACTCCAAGACAAGCTCAACATTTATCGCGTGACTTGGTTCCATATAATTCTCAAGAATTTTTTAGACAAGGAAAAGATTCAATTGAGAGAGAAATTCAAATTCTTAATCAAAGGCAACAGCGCCCAATTAAACCTATTCTTAAGATTGATTCGGTACCGCAAAGCAAAAAACCACATACTCAACAAAAACCCCAACCTCTTATTTAAGCGAGAATCATCACCCTTCTATGGCTCCTGCTAATGCTGTTAATTCTTAAGCTGTAGCACATAAGCTATATATCTATGCATCACAACCACTATGCTTTGCTTGTGGTTAACAGAGGTTTTGTATTTTCAATAAATTTTGTTGCAAAATTTTACAATCTTATTCGTCTAGCAAACTCATTAACGCTTGAATTTCAACGTCTTGCTCTTGCGGCTCTGATAATTGAGACTGTAGCTTTAATAATTGACTCTGTAATTCTTCTGCTACATGAAGCATCTCAGACTCTTGGGCAATTTTTAGCTGATTTTCTTTAATTTTGATTTGTTTAAGCAAGTTATTTTCAACATGAATTGAGTTGTAATGTTGAGCAATCATAGCTTTACATTTATTATCAATCTATGGAGTGCGATTTAATTTTCTATCTATGTATTATTCCACACTTTTGTCATTTTTTAAATATCTGGTGATTGAATCTTGATTATTCATAGTTTTTAGCCTGTTTTGCTCTCAAAATTTTGCAAATATTGACTTAAGGGACTTTCAGCTAAACAACATCTCATACTGAGGACGCACATTAGTGTCCCTCTAATACAAATGTACGAATAATTTGGGATAATTTCTTTTTTATAAGTTTTTAATCAGAGAAGTTGCAATGCAAGATACTCGTGAGGACGTATAGCTAGCTGTGCCAGTTTACCTTTGTAGCATATCTATATTTTTATGGGTTTTTACAAAAATGGAAATCATGAGATAAAATTAGTTGACTTGGAGCAATGTTTTAGACAGCATACATTAACTTGTCTGTTAATTTTCCAAGTCTTGTAGATATATTAAATATTCTTGTTGTGAACAGTATGGATTTAAAGTTTATCAAGAAAAAGATGTATTTTTTTATAAAAATTATTTCTACAGTGCTTATAACAAGCGCAATTGGATTAGAATCGTGGAATATTTATGCAGTAATAACTAATATTAATGTGCCCAGCAGCCTTAATCCAATTTTTTGGATTGAGCGTTTTGCCATAATGAGCCATTTTATTGAGAGCATTATAGCAGCTTTTTATGCACCTTCAAGACAAAAGATACCAATAAAATATGCAACTTATACTTTTTTTGTTGGCACAATTGGGTTATTAGAACTATTTGGTCAACAGGATGACTATTGACGCTTCTACGCCTTGAAGGTATGGGTTTTTGGATTAGATTGGTTAGTAAAATTATGCGATCGCATCCTAAGTACAATATATTATTAAGTTATTAAATATACCTTAACAAGCCAAATTCAGCTATGGGGTTTCCCAATCAATGTTAAGTAACTAATAAATCTGGCACTCAGAAGGGAGTATAGTTTGTATAGTTAGCTTTTTGCTTAAATTTTAGTTTGACACTAAGGAATTAAAAAATGTCTACTGATACTGACATAGTTACTTACGTTGAAGAAAGTGAATTTGATGTTGTTTTAAATGGAAGTGAAGAGAAAGTTGTTGTTGTTGATTTTACTGCTACTTGGTGTGGCCCCTGTCGCTTAGTTAGTCCGTTAATGGATCAACTTGCTGAAGAATACAAAGGTCGCGCTAAAGTCGTTAAGGTAGACGTTGACAGCAATAAGCCCATTTTCAAAAAATTCGGTCTTCGCAGTATTCCAGCAGTTTTAATTTTCAAAGATGGTATTTTAGCAGAAACTATAGTAGGGGTTTCTCCTTACGAAGACTTTAGTAATGCTGTTCAGAAGCTTCTTTAGATAATTCGTAATTCGTAATTCGTAATTCGTAATTCGTAGATAGCATCATTAAGAATTACGAATTATTTTCAAGATTACTTTTTCGCCTATAATGCGCTTGCAGTAAACCACTTGGATATTGTTTTGAGTTAATCAGCTCCAATTTTTCTTCAGGGGTAGGTGGTGGGAAAAGATATATACCGCCACCTAAGATAGTTGGAATAATTGAAATAATATATTCGTCAATCAAGCTGTGCTGAAGAAACGAATTGATTAATTTTCCGCCACCAACTAGCCAGATATTTTTAAAACCTTGAGCCTCTATATTAGCTAACGCCTGTTTTACTGGGTCAGAAATAAACACAACGTCCTCACGATCAGATTGGAGACGACGCTGGGTGAATACGAAAGATTTTTTTTCTGGATAAGGCCATTGATCAAAACCCAGCCCTACTTCATACGTCTTGCTACCTAAGACGATCGCATCAATCGATTCGTAAAAATCAGTGTAACCGTAGTCTTCATCTTCTGTATCAAGGAGGGATAGCCAATCAATTCCGCCATCGCTGCGAGCAATGTAGCCATCCAAACTAGCTGCAATGTAGAGTGTAACTTTCGTCATTGTGCTTGTGAATTTGGTAGTTTTCACTCAATGAGTACAAGCGATGCCTGTGGCAACGCGAAGCGCGATCGCAGGCTTATTTTTTATACAGCATTTTAGCCCTTGATGGTTTATATGACAAAAGAGCAATCGCTTACCTAATTACTTAGGTTTTTTGATTATGCGATTTAAACCGACCTGTAATAAATTCTCGCTGAGATAAATGCTTCGTATTGCGTTTGGTAACTCGTTCTCGCCACATCTTGAAACTAGATTCTTTCATTTCGCGCCTCATTATGGCGATTACCTGTTTCTCCAGTAGCCCAAACTGAGCCTCAATAGCATCAAAAGATGTTCTATCTTCCCATGCCATTTCAATGATGCGATCTATGGTTTCCGAATCTAGGTTAGGGAGCTTCATTTTTTTGTTAGCAATTAGTAAATTTGAGCTATGTATCTATATATTTTACTTTTCGTTTTGAAGAACCATTGTGTCTGCTGCACCCAGTTGCAGAGCATAAAGGTTGGCATAAACACCTTGCTGATTAACGAGTTCGGCGTGAGTACCTTGTTCTACAATTTGTCCCTGCTGAATTACTAAAACCTGATCTGCCTGCGTAACTGTACTGAGGCGGTGGGCAATTACGAAACTGGTACGACCTTGAAGCAAACGAGCGATCGCACTTTGTACTAGTGCTTCTGTGCGGGTGTCAATACTGCTGGTGGCTTCATCAAGAATCAGAATTTGGGGATTAATTAATACCGCACGAGCAATACTGATTAGTTGTCGCTGTCCTTGGCTCAGAGGCGCTCCCCGTTCACCTAATTGAGTTGTATAACCCTGTGGTAGTGAGGTAATGAACTCATGCACATTTGCCAGTTGTGCAGCTGCTTCAATATCAGCTTGGGTGGCGTAAGGAGCGCCAAAAGCTATATTTTCGGCAACAGTACCAGTGAACAAAATATTATCTTGCAGGACAATGCCAATTTGACGGCGCAGACTTGCTTGAGTCACGCTACGCACATCAATATTATCAATTTTCACCGCACCGCTTGATACATCATAGAAGCGCAAAATCAAGTTAATAATTGTACTTTTTCCTGAACCGGTTGGCCCGACTAATGCAACCATCTGTCCTGGATAAGCGTGTAAATTCACGCCTTTGAGAACCAGTTGATCTGGATTGTAGCCAAATTTGACATTCTCGAATGTCACCTCACCTTGAATAGGCGGCATTTCTGTGGCATCGGGTGCATCTTTGAGTACTGATGGTTCATCTAATAGTAGAAATATTCGCTCTAATCCGGCGAAAGCAGATTGAGCTTGAGTATAAAACTGACTAAGAATTTGGATAGGGCGGAAGAACTGCTGGACATAAAGTAAAAAGGATGTCACTACACCTACTGTTACAACTCCTGTTACCGCCAGATAACCGCCATAGGCTAGTACGCCTGCGGTTGCTAATGTGTTTAGAAAATCGATCGAGGGTAAAAAAGCTGAAGTAATTGCCACAGCCTCAACGTTGGCATCTCTATTGGCGGCGTTAAGAACGTCGAATTCTTTGATATTCATCTGTACGCGATTAAATGCTTGCGCTTCTCGCACGCTGCCAATATCTTCTTCTAACTTGGCAGAAAGCTCCCCAATAGTTTGTCGGGTGACGCGAAATCTGACTCTTGCCCAACGTGCAAATAAACTTGTGGTAAAAATCATCAGTGGCACAACTAGATTGCTCAATAAACCAAGTTGCAGGTTGATTGAGAGCATGGCAATTACAATGCCCACCAAACTGAAAGTATTGCCCAGCATTTGGGCGATCGTCAATCCAAATGCTTGATTCACGGTGTTGACATCATTCAGCAATCGGCTCATTAAATCGCCTGCTTCGCTGCGATCGAAAAAGCTGAGTGGCAGACTTTGGATTTTAATGAAAATATCTTGCCTCAATTGAGCCAGCAATCGCTGCATAATCCAGCCGACTCGAATAATTTGACCCCGAATTGCTAAAACACTAAGTCCATAGTTCAGCCCTAGTAGTCCTAACAACAGCAGCAGTCCTTGCAAATTACCTTGTGCAATCAGATGATCGATCGACCAGCCGAGAAAGAATGGCCCAACGGCCTGAGTTATGGCACCAATTAATACTAATGTCAGGGCGATGGGAATTTCTTTGCGATAAAGTAGTACGTATTGTAAAAAGCGCCGCAGGGTGGAAAGTTGCTGACTCGCGTTTTCCTCAGATGCAACAACGGGAATAGTGCCTCTCATTTTTTCTCCTTCGGCTTTACCTGAGATTCCAAAATCACACCGTAGAGTGGACTGGTTTGCATCAATTCTTCGTGAGTGCCTTGTGCTACCAAACGTCCTTTATCCATGAGAAAAATGCGGTCGGCATTTTTCACGGTGCTAATACGTTGAGCTACTACAAAGGTTGTACAAGCTTTTTGACGCATTAAACCATCTAGTTCGGCTTGAATTTGGGCAGCAGTTTTGGCATCTACAGCCGAGGTACTATCGTCTAAAATCAGAATGCTGTAATCGGTTAGTAAGGTACGAGCGATCGCAATTCGCTGCTTTTGTCCACCAGATAAACCCACGCCCCGTTCACCCACAATCGTCTCGTAGCCATCGGCTAGACCGCTAATAAAATCGTGCATTTGGGCGGTTTTCGCAACTTCAATCACTTGCTCTAAGGTGGCATCAGGTTTGGCATAGGCAATATTTTCGCGGATTGTGCCAGAAAAGAGGGTGGTTTCCTGAAACACAATACCAATATGCGATCTGAGGCTTTTGAGTGTAAAACTTTTTATATCTCGTCCGTCAATGCGAACTGCTCCCTTGGTGACATCGTAAAAGCGGGGAATCAGGTTCATGATTGTGCTTTTTCCTGAACCAGTCATTCCGAGAACGGCGATTAGCTCGTTAGGCTTGGTTTCAAAGGATACTTCTTTGAGAGTTTCGGTTGTCGCTCCGGGATAGCGAAAGGAAACATTTTCAAAGGTAATTCTACCACCACAGATGTCAAAGGGGACAGCACCAGGGCGATCGCGAATTTCTACCTCTGCATCTACAACTTCGTAGACACGTTCGGCGGAAGCTGCTGCTTGAGCGATCGCGGGTGCGGCAAATCCAATCAACAAAATCGGTTGGAGAATCAACGCTAGGTAGGAGTTAAACGCCACCAGCTCGCCAATGGAAAATCTGCGCCCAATCACCTGCGCTCCCCCGTAGGCGAAAACTGCCAGTGTTACCAAATTACTCAGCAAGAATATCAAGGGGAAGGTATCGCGGATGGCGCTAATGGTCTTCATGTTTGCCTTGACTAGGCCATCATTGAGAGTTGTGTAACGCGACCTTTCGGTTGACTCCCGCACAAAGGCTTTTACTACGCGGATTCCTAGCAAGTTCTCTTGCAATATAGCATTGAGGTTGCTCAGTTGCTCTTGTACTTGCCGAAAAAGTTTGTTATTTCGGCTGACGAATCGTGCCATTAACCATGCGGTTATCGGCACTGCTGTTAGGCTAATCAGTGCTAATTGCCAGTTCATCACCAGCAAAACCATCGAAATACTCACCAATGTCACAACTGAACTGACGACCTGAATTAAACTAGTACCAACAAAGGTACGAATTTGTTCAATGTCGCTGGTGACACGGGTTAGGAGTTGGGAAGTCTGCGCCTGGTCATGAAAGCTGAAACTGAGATTTTGAATTTTGCTGAAAATTTTGTTTCGCAGGTCATAAGCAACACCCTGAGACGCTGCTTCTGCTAAATAGCTTTGTCCAAAGTTAAATACACCACGAGCGATCGCGGCAACTACCATCCAGGCGGCGCTATACAGCACAATTTGGAGATTTTTTGGCGTGATTCCCTCATCAATTCCCCACCGAAATAGTTGTGGAGTGAGTGCGTTGGCGATCGTCAACAGCAACAGGCTGACCAATGCTCCAAGCGAAGTCCATCGGTAAGTGCTTAAACTTTTAAGCACGCGCTGGGTTGCCTTTATCGACGAAGTTTCCTGGAGTTCTGGTTGCTGTACCACTGCAATTCACCCCTGTATCATTGGAAAATTATCGTACTTTGATTGTAAAAAAACAATTGACCATTTGATAGTGGCGAATGTGAAATATAGAGTACCTCTCTTGTTTGTGGTGCAAATTCCAGGTTTTGGGACGGTGGCATGGGAGAATACATTTTTAGCAAGCATTGCGGCTAATCAATTTCCAGACCGAAGAAAACCAAAGAACAAGAATAATGGCTCAAAATTTTCATCGTAATTCCCAACTTCCCTGTGATATTTCACCTGCTATCAGTCGCACAGCAAAGCCAAGTTCTGAGTTCTACTCTCTTTTTTCTGAAGAAGAAGTTTCAGGGATAATTCATGCATTAGAAGTCAGACGAGAAATCCCTCTCAAGTATTCTTATAAAGGAAGAGGTGCAAAAATTTGGAACGATTTTTATCTGAAACACGCTATTCCTAGATGGTATGGAAGAGCAAATGTAGAAATTGACCTTTTAAAAGAAAATTTTAAATACCTGAATAGTAATATAAAAGCTGGCGATAGAGTAAATATTATCGACGTTGGTGCAGGTAATTCATATCCAGTTAAAAAGTTTATCCGCAAACTAAATCAATTAAAAAAGGTTAACAAATATATTGCTTTAGATATTAGCGAAGAATTGCTTCATGTCTCCAAAAGTAATTTCAAAAAATGGTTTCCATTAATCGATTTTCTCAGTTCCACAATTGATATAGAAAGTAGTTGTGTACCCAAAATTTTATTCCAAAATCAAGATAGCCTTGAAATTGACGACACAGCCAAAATATTTTTACACTTAGGTGTTACCATTGGAAATCATCAAAATAGAGATGAGGTGTTCAAAAACTTTAGAGATAGCATGGGAAAAAATGATCTTTTAGTATTTACTAACGAGACTGGTTCTAACTCTACATGGGATGGAATAGTTAGAGGTGGCTGCAAGTATCATGTAGAAGAAGTATATGGATGGGTTAAAAAGAAGATTGGGATAAAATCTGAAGATTGCGAACTAGTGAGAAAATATGATTTAAAAACAGATAGTATTGTTGCTAATCTGAAACTACGTCATGATTACACTATAAATTTTAGTCGAATGGGTGTAGATAAAAATATTGAAATCTCTAAAGGTGAAGAGATTACTATTTGGCGACATCACAAGTATGAAATACCTAAACTATTGCAAGAGCTAGAACGTTCTGGACTACAACTTATTCACTATACTACTAACAAATATAAATCACATATTATGGTAATTTGTAAGGTTGCCAGTAACTAAGTTTTTCACTTAAAGAATGTTTGAAAAGTTATGATTAATGTATCAAATATTCTTTTACCCCACCCTAACCCTCCCCTTATAAAGGGGAGGGAACCGGATTTTCTTGTTTACCCCCAATATATCGGGGGAATTAAGGGGGGTAATTCGACTTGTGGTACAAGCATTTGATCTGAAGTTGACAATAATGGGCAATACTATGTACCCATTCAAATGAGAATCGCTATAACTTAGATACTATAATGGCAGCCAGTAGAAATTTTTAGGTCTTTTAGCGAAAATTTTTCCGAACCGTATCTAATGTGGTATTAAATATTTCTGATGGTGCTAAAAAATCAGTTTAACTTGCTTTGTGTATCAATTAAATATACATCAAACGTGGTCTAGGCTCAGGAACTGGACGCCCCAAATCTTTAGCAGTTTCTATCCATTCCTGCACAACTAATTCTACATTATGCAGTGCTTCTTGATAAGTATCACCATCAGCAGCACAGCCTGATAACTCTGGAACTTCAGCAATAAAAGCTCGATCTAATTCACTCCAGTAGAGAATAATTTCATACCGAAACATCATTTTTACTTCCTAGCTTATATTTGAGAATCACTGCCCGTACTTGTTTAATTTGATAGCTTTTGGCTTTTCCTTTTTTATGTTGCAGGTTCAATATCTCCTCAATATCAGCTTTGACAAAAATACGATGATCGCCACGAATCCGTTCTTCAAAGCCTAGTGTATATAAAAGTTGCCACAGTTGGGCGAAGGGGATATCTGTATCAGAAGTCCCAGAGAGAATTTTTTCTAAGAGTTTGTCTTGCTGACTCACGTTTTTCTGACTGCCTTAATGTTTCTATAGTCTCATATTTATTTAAAATCAGGGTATCCAAAAGCAAATCTATCATTTTGCTCTTGAGTTAAAGCATCCCTGATGACAATGACTAGTCCAGTTATAGGGCAAACTTTAGGCTTGGATACTGTTCTACTAATTGACTTGATTTTAAAAAATACTAATTATTTGGATGTTACAGATGATTTTTTGGAAGCGATATTTTGCAGTGAGTTTAATTTTGTAACATCAGTTTCGCCTGTAGTAAAGTGTATCATTTATCTTGACGAATGATGCTCATTTACCCTTGTTACTGGGGTTATCAATCTTAATATCGGCTCAATTTATACTTTTCCGACTTTTCTATAATCCTTTAGCGTAAGGTTCCACAGGAAAGGTATCACCAATTTATAAGTGATGTAGGCAACTACAGAGGACAAATTATTGAGATTGCTCATATCATAATGCTGAGGTATAAATCCATCTCAGTCAATATTGATATTTAGTAAAAAATATTACACACAAATGAAAAACCAACTTCTGGGTGCAGTTGCATTTTTAACCACGATTAGTTTGACAACAACCGTACAAGCAGCAAATTCTGAACATGTTAAACAGTTATTAGCAACCAAACAATGTCAAAACTGTGATTTGACGAGTGCAGGTTTAGTGATGGCTGACTTATCTGGAGCCAATTTGAGCGGTGCTAATCTCACAGGTGCTAACCTCAGCCGTGCAAACTTGAGCGGTGCAGATTTGCGGGGTGCAAACTTAAGTGGCGCGAGTTTATTTGGCGTTAACCTGAGCGAAGCTAAATTTAATGGGGCAAATTTGACGGGTGCTGATTTGAGAAATACTTATTTAGCAAATGCAGAACTAACTGGCGCTTACTTGAATGGGACTAACTTTCAAGGTGCAGTTGCGATACCATCACAAATTGCTTCACCAGCAGATTTTTATGCTTTGGGTGTAGCAGAAGGGCAAAAAGGCAACCAACAGCAAGCAATCAGTTATTTTAATCAAGCGATCGCAATTAAACCAGAATATGCGGATGCTTATCTCGCTCGTGGTGTCGCTCGTTACCAAGTACTAGATAGACAAGGTGCATTCCAAGATGCTCAAGTTGCCCAAAAATTGTTTACATCCCAAAACAACAGTACTGGAACCCTAACAGCCCAAGCTTTTATAAAAGAACTGCAAACACCCGTCAATGAGAAGGTAAGTACTGGTAAGCCCAACTTCGTTGACTTTTTGGGAAGTATTGGCTCAGTCTTGCTCCAGTTCTTCCCTTTTTAAAGGAGATAATAACAGTTGACAAATACTTCGGCTTCGCTCAGTACAAGTGACAAATGACAAATGACTTTATCTAACGAATTATGGGCAGCAAATCAAGACTTAGCCCAAGCTTGCCTAGAACATCCTTTCGTTCAAGGTATTGGCGATGGTACTCTTGAGCGAGCTAAATTTGCTTACTACGTAGGGCAAGATGCTTTTTTCTTAGAAGCTTTTGCCCGTGCCTACAGTATCGCCGCAGCTAAAGCACCAGACTGGTTAGGTTTCACCACATTTCATAATTTAGCTAGTGGAGTTTTAGAAGAACTACGGTTGCATAGTGCCTATGCTTCAGAGTGGGGAGTCAATTTGTATGCTGTAGAACCTGCATCTGCCACCCGCCGCTATACTGATTTTTTGTTAGCAACTGCTTGGAGCAAAGATGTGGGTTTAACTGCTGCGGCGATGTCTCCTTGTATGCGTTTGTATGCCTTTTTAGGAGAAAAATTGGCTTGTAACGGTATTTCTAATCATCAATATGCAGACTGGATTCGTACTTATAGCAGCGCAGATTTTCAGCCACTAACACAACAATTAGAAAATTTGGTTGACAATTATGCCGCTACTGATTCTGTTGTGCATTCAACTTATCGTTATGCGATGTTTTGTGAACGCGACTTTTTTCAAGCTGCGTGGATGTTCAGTTGAGCAAATTCATATCGAGCAACTTTTTTGACTTTTCCTAACTGTCAAACTCGCGTTGTTTTCAGATATAGCACAAGCCTTGGTGGTTAGGACATTAACAGATGATAAAACTTAGACACAACAAGACTTTTCACCCAATCCCCAGTCACTAGTCCCTTGCTATATCAAGCTGGGTAAAAATGCTAAGTTCTATTTTTAAACCTATACACAAAAAAAGACGCAAATTTATCTTTTGCGTCTTCTTTTAAGATTTTAAAAAATTAGAAACTAAATGTAGTTCTCAATGCACCAATAACAACATCATCATTAGTGTCGTTATGATCTGGAGATGTTAACCAGATGACTCCAGGAGTAATGGTGATGTTGTCACTCAGTTTATACTGGTAGAACGCCTCAAGATGATAGGATGTATCAGGATCGCTATCCAACCCTGCGATGTCAGAACTTGTCACTTTCGGCTCCATACCAGCAATGATACCTGCTAAGTTACCTTTTTTACCGAGGTCAGGGAAGCCCAAGGTGACAGCATAGTTCCAAATATCAACGTCTCCACGGGTTCCTCTCAAGCTTTGGCTGTTGGTGTATCCAGCCCAACCACCCAAGACGATATTATCAGTAATGCCAATGGATGCTTGGACGCCGTAAGAATTACTGGAAAATCCTACTTGCTCTTCTGGTAAACCCTGGATAGCTGCTATATCCTGGAAAGTGGCGGCATTGCTACCTGTGAGTAGTGGTTGATTGTAAGAATTGATGTAAGTTAAACCGATAGAAATGCGATCGCTTGGTTTAACTGTCAACTGTGCCAACGCACCATAAGAACCATTGAACAAACCATTATTGAGTGTAGGGTTATTAGCTGTACCACTCAAATACCCTAGACTTAATGCCAATTTTTCGCTGAACTCGTATGTTACTCCCAACCCCGCACCATTTATTTGGTTATAAATTGGGTTACGTGTACCAAAGGTAGACAAAGCACCAAAAGCACCATCACCATCAAAAAGATTGACAGTGCTGGTAAGGTCGTCTGCTGCACCTGCATTAGCAATAGCAACAACCTCTGTTTTTTCACCCAAGGGAAATCTGTAAAACAGTGCATCGATCGCAGCATCAGTAGTACCATCCTCGCCAGTAAAAAATAAGTTCCCCTCTGGCGTACCAATGTTAGGGCTGAGAATATTATTAGCTTGGATTCTCGTGAACAGCGTATCTTTCCCTGTGAAACTGGTTACTAATTCTAGCCGTGCCCGTACCCCTAAAGTTGTATTCTCGTCTGTAATTTCTGCACCGTTGACTGTATTTCCTGACAAGACATCGCTAACAACTGCAACAACTTGTCCTTGCAATTTAGTTGTAGTTGAGAACTGATTCGCCTCCAATTCAGCAGTTCGCGCTTCTACTGCATCCACACGACCTCGCAGTGTCGCCAGTTCTGCGGAAAAATCTTCTTGCAACTTTTGTAATGTGGCTAAATCTTGTTTACTAACTAAATCGCCAGTAGCCGTAGCAATAAGTTCGTTAACGCGATCTAGACAAGCATTCAAACCAGCAGCAAACTCATATCGTGTTAATGCCCGATTACCCCGATAAGTGCTATTTGGGTATCCTGCAATACAGCCATACCGCTCAACCAAGGACTGCAATGCTTGGAATGCCCAGTCAGTGGGTTGTACATCGGAAAATTGAGATACAGAGGTAACTTGCCCTATGTTCTGATCTTTTGTGTCTGGATTAGCCAAAACTTGCGGTTGATTGATTTCAGACTTATCCGATGTTTCACCTGCAAATGTAGCAGTATTAACAAATAGCATGACACCGCAGACTGCTGGACTAACTAACAGATATTTCCAAAATTTTTGCATTTTTCTCCTCACACTGATCTTCGATTCACACCCAAACCGCATTTTTTTAACGGGTATTTTATGACAATATTTGTCAGCAATCTTATCAGAAGTAAGCAACCTTTTTAACAAAAAAAGTCAAGAAATCCTAATTATTTAGGGAAAACTAAATTGCAGAGGGCTGTACCGTCTGAAAAAGTTTTGTTGTTACTCATTACACAGTAAACCCAGAATGATATTATGTACTGAAAATGAGAATGAGAATTATTATAGTATAAAATTTAGAATACTTCCCATTGTCAATAGCGATGATGACAGAGGTAGAGCAAGCATCCGTTTTGAGGAAAAATATCGTGATTGTGAATTGTAGAGAAATTAGAAAAGGCAGGCAAAGAAGCGGCATCTTGCCCATAATTACTCTGCTAATGTTGTCGATGGCTACTGGGTGTAGCCAATCGAATCCAAATCAGGGAACAACTTCCGAACAGTCGCCGCAAGCACAAGAAGCTGCTTCAATCCCACAGGCGCAGTCGGGAAAAACTAAAGTAGTAGCGACATTTTTGCCGATATATTTGTTTACTAAGGCAGTAGCTGGGGATGTGGCAGATGTAGAAATTGTAGTGCCACCTGGTACGGAGGTACATGAATACCAAGCGACACCAGGAAATGTCAAAGCGATCGCTACTGCTAAGGTGTTAGTAAAAAATGGTTTAGGCTTGGAGGAATTTCTGGAAGGTACTGTCAAAAATGCCCAAAATCCCAAATTAGCTGAAATTGATGCAAGTATTGGTATTAAACCCTTAAATGAAATTTCACCCGTTGTCAAAACGACGCCAGATGAAAAAGACCACGAACATAGTCAGGGTAATCCTCACGTTTGGTTAGATCCAGTTTTAGCAAAACAGCAGGTAACAAATATTCGAGATGGATTAATTGCTGCCGATCCGAGGAACAAAGCTACTTACGAAGCAAATGCTACAGCTTATATTAAAGAATTAGAAAGTTTAAACAGTGAATTTCAACAGACTTTGCAGAAAAATCCCAGTTGTACCTTTATTACCTTTCATGATGCGTTTCCATATTTAGCCAAACGCTATAACCTCAAGCAAGTTGCTGTGGTGCAAATTCCCGAAGATCAACTTTCACCAACAGATGTCCAAAATGCCGTCAACGCTGTGAAAAAATACAAAGTTAAAGCTTTATTTAGCGAACCAGGAGTAGATAATAAACTGCTGAACAGCCTCTCTAAAGACTTGAAATTAAATTTGCGTACTCTGGATTCTCTAGAAACTGGCGAAACAGACCCACAGCATTATTTCAAGGCAATGAAAGCTAATTTGCAAACTCTGGAAATATCGTGTAAATAGATTAGTCATTTGTCAGTTGTCCTTTGTCCTTTGACCAATGAGCAACGACCAATAACTAATGACCAATGACCAATGACCAATGACCAATAACTAATGACTAATGACATTCCTATTTTGAAAGTAGAAGGATTAACTGTTTATCAAGGCAGTTATCTAGCTGTTCGAGATGTTTCCTTTGAATTATTACCAGGGACAGATACAGCCATTGTTGGCCCCAATGGTGCTGGTAAAAGTACCCTGGTAAAAGCAGTGTTAGATTTGCTACCTCGAATTGCTGGGACGATTGAAATATTAGGTCGTCCAATTTCCAGATTGGGGCATTTACGCCACACGTTGGGCTATATGCCACAAAACTTTATTTTTGACCGGAGCTTTCCTATTTCTGTCAGCGAATTAGTCGGACTGGGATGGACTAAGGAAGGGAAAAAAAAGAATTCATTGTTTTCCAAGCTGTGGAGACAAGACCGGGAAAAATCGGCAGCAGTAACAGAAGCTTTACGGCGAACTGATGCTTATCATTTACAGCATCAAGCTATTGGTACTCTTAGTGGCGGTCAACTGAAGCGGGTTTTGTTGGCTTATTGTTTGGTAATGCCTCGGAAACTCTTGGTACTGGATGAAGCTTTTGCTGGTGTTGATGTGCAAGGTGCAGCAGATTTTTACGCTTTGCTAAATGAATTAAAACGAGAGGAAGGTTGGACAGTATTACAAGTTTCTCACGATATTGATATGGTAAATCGGCATTGCGATCGCGTGCTTTGCCTGAACCAAAGCATTGTCTGTACTGGTAAGCCAGAAATTGCCCTTTCGCCGCAAAACCTGTTAGCAACCTACGGCCCAGGTTTCAGCCGCTACCAGCACCAACATTAATACTCATAAGTATGAATTTCTTCAATGATTGTCAGATAACTTGGCTTGCGATCGCTAGTAGTAATGACTTGCTAGAGTTGTTACAACTTGCCTCAATACAGCGTGCATTTATGGGTGCTGCCTTGATGGGAGTACTTGGCGGGATGTTGGGTAGTTTTGTCACCTTGCGCCAGTTGTCATTTTTCAGCCACGCGGTTGGTCATGCAGCATTGGTAGGTGTAGCGTTAGGTGTGCTGCTACAAATAAATCCTACTTGGATGCTGTTACCTTTTACCTTAGTTTTTGGGGTTATTGTCCTCTACTTTATCGACAAAACCGACTTAGCTAGCGATAGCATACTTAGCATCGTGCTATCTGGGGCATTAGCGATCGGTTTAATTCTCACGAGCCAAATTAAAGGATATCGTGGCAACTTGATGGCTGTACTGTTCGGGGATATTCTAGCGATCGACACCACAGATTTGATTTTGACGCTGCTAGTCCTTGTGGGAGGTAGCATATTTTTACTATCAACTCTGCGACAGCAAATTTTATTAACCCTTAACCCCGATGTAGCGCAAGTTCAAGGCGTTCCCGTTCAATTATACCGCTACGCTTTTGTGGTCTTGCTTTCACTCGCCGTTGCTGTGGCGATTAAAGCCGTCGGTGTTTTACTGGTAAACGCCTTTTTGGTCATTCCCGCCTCTACCGCCAAACTGATGAGTCACCACTTTAGCCGCTTTCTAGTCATGTCGGTGATCGTTGGTTCCATCAGCAGCATTGCTGGCATCGTTGTCTCAGGTATTTTCAACCTTGCTTCTGGGCCAAGTATTGTTCTTGTCCAGTTTCTCCTATTTGTAGCCGTTTTCGTCTGGTTTAAGTTGAGTTTGAAACCTGCATAACTATTTTTCTCCAAAGACTTGCTATATTCTTTTATCTTTGCTACATTGATTAATCGTGGCTCACAAAAGCCCCAGCCGGGATAGCTCAGTTGGTAGAGCAGAGGACTGAAAATCCTCGTGTCACCGGTTCAAGTCCGGTTCCTGGCATAGAATGCAGCGAAAAACACTTCTGACATATTGCATAAGCAAAAAAGTTGCCTGCAAGTTGTTTTTAGCTGGGGTGGAGAACGCTATTAGAATGCGTTCCTTCCCTACACCCTTGGCAAGTTGAATTTATCTATAATCAAAGAAACCGAAGCCACCGCGGTAATAGTCATGCTGTCAGAAAACCTTAAAGTCGTTGGGCTTCCAAGCACTGACGAACTAGCCTGCTCGGACGATATACCTGTGGATAATGAGGATCAAAATTTTCTGCCCAATATTCTACTGTTCTTATTAACCTCGATTTGGGCAACGCGCACCGATTGGTTTTTCGGCGTAGACATGGCAATCTACCACACGACAGGGGCTAATGCGAGAGTCCCCATAGTACCAGATGGGTTTCTGAGTTTGGGAGTCGATCGCAAAAAAGGTGGTAAATCGCGTAAAAGTTACGCTGTCTGGGAAGAAAATGAGGTAGTACCGATACTAACATTGGAGATGGTATCCCATTCCCCAGGAAGTGAATACGACGAAAAGTTAGAAATTTATCGAAAACTTGGCGTACTTTACTACATTATTTACAACCCCGAATATTGGCAACGCGATCGACACCAACCATTTGAAATTTACAAATTGGTAGATAAAAATTATCAATTACAAATTGGTGAACCCCATTGGATGCCAGAGGTTGGTTTAGGAATTGGACGACATCAAGGTGTTATTGGTGGAATTGGTCAGGAATTTCTATCTTGGTATGACGAACAAGGAAATCGGTATTTAACGGCAGAAGAAAAAGCAGAAAAGTTTGCACAGCATTTACGTTCTCTTGGTATCGACCCCGATAATTTACCTAGCAATCCGTAAATTAGGTTTGCTTCAAGCTAAAAAGCGGAAAGTTGTTAAGTAGTTGAAATCTTGTTAGCTTTTATGCTTAAAATTGCACAAGAGGTTTATTTAGCATCTACTCACAGCTAAAGTTGACCCTTTGCAGGACTAACCCCAAGCAATGCTGACTGAAATTTTTCCTTTCCGTTTTGAGTTAGACACGATCGCGATCGCTGGAGCGAGTTTGTGGTCATTGGCACTATATCTAGGTTTTTCCAAAGTCAATGAATGGGTAATCGAGCAACTCAATCGCTGGTTTAACTTTGCTGAGCGATCGCTCTACACCAGCAAATCAGAATTTGAAAAGACTCGTAAAGCCAGAGAATCCCAAAATGCTTTTTACGCCTCACTGTTTAGCATTGTGCCTTTTTTGGTAGTTGGCGCTTTATTTAACTGGGGTGTAGAACTCAGTTTAGGGCCTAGTTGGGGAATCAGCTTAGGTATACTTGCGTGTATTAGTTGTGGCATTTTTGAACTGGGACGCCGGAATGGAGAATCTTCAGATTAAGCCAGAGTAAAAATGAGGGAGATGTTGCTCCCATTACTCCCTCATCTCTCCTGCTTCTTAATTTCCTCACCAACAATCTGTGCTATCTTCTGCGCTGCACCGCTTTCACCGCGAATATTACGGAGTTTGGCGCGCATATCATCCAATTTTTCTGGATTCGCCAAAAAGTCTAAAACCATTTCCCCAACTTCTTGCGGTTGAAGTTTACCCATAAGTTCTGGAACTATCTCTTCCTGTGCCCAGATATTTGGCCATGCTAATAAACCTTTGCGTCTCACAAATCTCAGAAATGACCAATTAATCACCTTAGCGCATAGCGTACCGACTACTGGCAGATTTGCCAACAATCCAGGTAAACCATCCCAAGAACGCATAGCGTCAAGTTGCTGCGTTGGCAGTAAAACAATCATTGGCACTCCTAAAGCACCAAGTTCGGCAGTGTTTGCCCCCACCGTAGTCAAGCAGATACAGCACTGGGATAATAGGTGATATGCAGGGTTTTCTTGCCACAGTTCCACAGTTAAGCCCGTTGCAGTTTTGAGCAATGGCTTGCCTTGAGCATCCTCTGGGATAGTTAAGGAAGCACCGCCAAAGCCAAAGATTTCAGCAATAGAGTTCTTTTGGGGATTGGCAAAACTAGCTAAAGTTTGTAAATCCAAAGTTGGGGCTAGAGGAATTACAAATCTGGTTTGCGGTCTTTTTGCATGAACGTATTCGGCAATAGCTAAAGATAATGGTACTCCTTGGGCTAATTTTGCTGCTTTTGAACCAGGGAGTAAACCAATTAATTCAGTCTTTTGTCCTACGCTGTGGGAAGTCGCTGACGCGTTTATGTCATTAGTCATTTGTCCTTTGTCGTTTGCTAAGGACAAATGACCAATGACTAATGACTCTTGACTACTAGCTTCTACCATCAAATCACCGACAACAGTGAATTTGTGAGCATATTTTGCAGGAACTTTGGCTGCTACTTCGAGTTTCATCACGCCAAAGCGATCGATCCAGTTATGCCATCTGGCTTCCCATTCGGCGTAAACGACTGTGCGGTATCCGAGCTTTTTGCCTATAATCACTGGAAAAATTTGATCACCGCCCAAAAAAACGATAACACCGCAACTTCTCCAATCCCAATTTTCAAATGTTTTACCCCAAAGCAAAAATTGCCAAAAATGTTCTGCTCCCTGAACTCTATCTACTTCGGGGAAAGAAAGAGCGATCGCTGCTTCTTTACCACTGGCATTTGAGCAAGGTGACAATACCACAGAAATCCTCGTTAAAGAACGGTCATCCCCTAATTCTTGCCGCAACGCCTTTACTACTGGACGCACCCAGGTTGTTACTTCACCTGGGCCATTTGAAAGGATCAGAATATCTACTTGAGTCATTAGTCAAAAGGCAAATATTACCTAATTCGTTCTTATGTTATAGATATCTACTGTAGCTTGTTAGTGAGATTTGATAACCTCTTTAACATTGAATTTGCATAGATTCGGCAGTTATTTCATCGCCACTACTGTCACCTATATTATGACTATTGGCTTTCACATACCTTTAGTTGCTGTTATCAAATATTCCAAAGTTTTTGATTTTTAATACCTGTTTTACTAAAGAAAAACCGACCATTTTTAGGAACTGAAATATCGATAATTTTGTCTACTTTATTAAGGATAATATAACGATAAAGTTGATTATTATATTTTCTTTGAAGAAGTCAGAAGTCAGAATCAAGACGCTCGTGGCCTCGTTCGCGTAGCGTGTCGCAGACAAGACTCCCTAACGCTACTCTATTGCCCTTGGCGTCTTTCCTTGGCAGAAGAATCGCTAACGCTTTGCTATCAGTCGGGGATTCAGATCCGCGACTGTCTTGTTGACTCTAAATCAATGATTTAGTAGGTTTATTAAACCCTTTGATTTATCCGCTAGGCGCACAAAATTTATTCTGAATTCTGGCTCCTGGCTTCTGAATTATGTTTTGATAAAATGTATATTTTTGAACTAACCCGATATTAACCCTATAAGTCCTTCCCAATACAGGTCTGTAAAGGATGGTTAGCAAAGTTTAGGGTATTGATAATCGCAGCTATGGTTGTTAATTATAGCTGCGATTATTAATAGCTTTTTGGGCAATCTAAATATAGCCCTTTTTTTTGCTTACCAAACCTATTGTTTAGAGGGTGAACCCTGTGATAAAAGGCAACTACAGCCCATCTGACACTAAAATGTATTCTTCGCGGAATTTGCTGATCCGATTTATTCTCGGTGGCACTACTCTTATTGTAAGTATTTCTGCTTATTTTAGCTATCAAGCTGCTCGGAAAATAACGCTACAAGACTTGAGAGGAAAAGCTTTTTTAGAAGTAAAAAGAGGGGTTGATGAAATTGAGGAGTGGTTGCATGTCCGCAAAGTAGAAGTGCAAACTCTTGCTCATACTTCAACTGTACGCTCCTTAAACTGGTCTATCACAGAACCCTATTTAAAGTCAGAAGTTGAGCGGATCGATGAATTTTTCTTTTTCCAAATAGCTACCCTGGATGGTTCGTATTTTAATACTAAGGTTGGTCGGTCAAATAAAAATATTAAGGATCGAGACTACTTTCAAAAAGCACTAGCTGGAAAAAGAAACATTTCCGATCCCTTTATCAGCCGTTCCACAGGTATTCCTTTAATTGCGATCGCCACTCCAATCTGGTCTGATTCTCCTACCAATCGTTCACCGATTGGGGTTTTCCACGGCAATGTTAAAGTCGATCGCATTGCTAAGGTGGTCAACTCGTTGCGCTACGGCAAGAATAGCTATGCTTTTGCCCTCAATTCTCAAGGAGAAGCGATCGTTCATCCTAACTCAACCTTAATGTCAACGGTAGAAAAACCTGCACCCAGCCTGTTGAAAATTCCAGATCGCAATTTAAATGCGATCGCAAAGAAAATGGTAGACAAACAACAGGGAATTCAGTTGATGGAAATTGACGGTAGCAAAAAGTATATTGCTTATATGCCGTTGCGAGAAGCTAATTGGTCTGTGGCTTTGGTAATTCCGCGCCAAAATATTGAATCTCGGCTACAATTCCTCGATCTGATCGCCCTAATTGTGGGCGGATTGACAGTGACGATGATTGCTGTCTTGTGGCAGGTACAAGCCTTTGAACAAGCTCAACTGAAAAAATCTAAAGCGGCGGCTGATACTGCAAACAGGGCTAAAAGCGAATTTTTAGCCAACATGAGCCATGAACTGCGAACACCCTTGAATGGTATTTTGGGTTGTGCTCAAATTTTGCTGCGTTCTAAAGGTTTGCCGGAGCCAGAGCAATATCATGTAAACATCATTGAACAGTGTGGCTCTCATCTACTGACTTTAATTAATGACATTTTGGATCTTTCCAAAATTGAAGCGCGAAAACTGGAATTACATCCCCAAGATGTGCATTTCCCCTCTTTTTTACAGGGTATTGGGGAAATTTGCCAGATTCGGGCAGAGCAAAAAGGTATTTTATTTGTCTATGAATTCGCCAGCAATTTACCCACAGGGGTTAATGTCGATGTCAAAAGGTTACGTCAGGTTCTCTTGAATCTGCTGGGAAATGCCATTAAATTTACCGATGAGGGTAAGGTTAGCTTCCAGGTTGAGGTAATCGATCGACTTCCTACTGATAGGCAAACAGAGGAATATCGCATTCGTTTTAGTGTAAAAGATACAGGAATTGGCATAACTCCAACCCAATTGGATAACATTTTTTTGCCATTTGAACAAGTAGGTGAGAAAAAGCATCAGATAGAAGGGACAGGGCTGGGTTTAGCTATTACTCGGCAGTTGGTGCAGATGATGGGTAGCGATATCCAGGTTAAAAGTGAGATTGGTCAGGGTAGTACTTTCTGGTTTGAAATTGCGATCGCCCAAGCCAGCGAATGGGTACAGTTTACTATGGCTGCATCCAAGGAACAAATCATTGGCTTTGAAGGTAGTCCTCGCACCATCCTGATAGTGGACGATCGCTGGGAGAATCGCACAGTAATTACAAGCTTATTGCAACCATTGGGTTTCAATGTGATTGAAGCCATCAATGGTAAAGATGGTTTAGAAAAAGCGATCGCCCTTAAACCAGACCTGGTGATTACAGATTTGCTAATGCCAGAAATGGATGGGTTTGAATTGATTAAACACTTGCGTCATACCCCAGATATCCAGGATGTCAAGATTATTGTCTCTTCCGCTAGTGTCTTTGAAGCCGACCAACATCGCAGTCTGCAAGCAGGAGGTGACACCTTTTTGAGCAAACCTGTACAGGCAGATCAATTACTGCGTCAATTAGAGTGTCATTTAGGTTTGGCATGGCTTTACCAGCACTCTGAGGAACAAAGAATCAACTCTTCGGCTACAACACTTGATAGCTCATCAGATAAATTAATTCCTTCTCCCGATGTATTGCGAGAACTGATGAATTTAGCCAGTAAAGGTAACTTTAATGACATTCTAAAATGGACAGATAAGCTAGAGGAAACAGATACAAAATTTGCTTCCTTTGCTAACCAATTGCGGCAGTTAGCGAGGCAGTTTGATGAAGATTTAATCCTCGATTTTTTGACTGGAAAAGAAAAAGATTAATTATCCTAAATTTATTTATGCAGATTGTAATATGTGAATTTTGAGTGTTCTCCTTTGGCGTCTTGTAAAGAAGCAACGTGAATCAATATAGGGTAGAAATATTATGACAGCAACGATAGGCGATCAAAAAAATTATTTAAATCGCAATCCTAGCAGAGGAATTATTTTAGTAGTTGACGATAACCCTGCAAACTTACAAGTTTTATCGAGCTTTTTGGATCAGTCTAACTTTGAAGTTTGGGCAGCTCGTAGCGGTGAAAAAGCCATTCAGAGATTAGATAATGAGAATTTACCTGATTTAATCTTGCTTGATATCATGATGCCCGGTATCGATGGGTTTGAAACTTGTAAATATCTAAAAAGTGAAAGCAATCCTCGTGTCCAGGATATTCCAATTATTTTTATGACTGCTCTTTCCGATATTGCTGATAAGGTTAAAGGATTGCGATTAGGAGCAGTAGATTATATTACTAAACCTTTTCAGTATGAAGAGGTATTGGTACGAATAGAGCACCAACTGAAGCTGAGAAATTTGACGAAAACCTTGACTGCCAAAAACGCCGAATTACAACAGGCTCAAACCCAACTGATTCAAGCAGAAAAGGTCGCAACCTTGGGTCAAATGACAGCAGGAATTGCCCATGAAGTAAATAATCCAATCAATTTTATTGCTGGGAACTTGAATTTTATTGAAGAATATTTCCAAGAAATTGTTAATTTACTGGAACTATATCAAAAGTATCTGCCTGATCCCCCAGATGAAATTCAAAATGCTATTAAAACAAAAGATATCAATTATTTGTTAAATGATTTATCCAAAATTATTCAATCTATGCAACTAGGTACAGATCGCGTTACAGAAATTGTGTCATCGTTGAATAAGTTCTCTCGACACGGAGAAGCAGGGAAAAAGCTGGCTAACTTGCATGAAGGCTTAGAAACTACGCTACTCATTCTTGGACATCGATTTAAAGCAAATGCTCATCGTCCAGCAATTAAATTAATCAAAGAATATGGAGAATTACCACTTATTGAGTGCTATCCAGGCGAACTAAATCAAGTTTTTATGAATTTAATTAGTAATGGAATCGATGCAATTGAAGAAATACAAAAAAATCAGTATTTTGATGAAAATTTTCAACATATTGGGATGATTTGGATTAAAACTGAAGCAAGTGGAGAGCGAGTTATTATCAGAATTGCAGACAATGGCTCAGGAATCAGCGAAGCAAACCGGACAAAGATATTCGATGCTTTCTACACTACAAAAGTCATCGGTAAAGGAACAGGACTAGGTTTATCTATTGCTTACCAAATTGTAGTTAACAATCATGGCGGTAAGCTAAGTTGCCATTCAACACAAGGTGAGGGTACAGAGTTTGTGATTGAATTAGCTATACGATAAATTAGAATCCTAAATCCTAAACTGTATCGGCATTAAGAAAATACTTGCAATTGCTGAATTATCGGTCAAAAGTGCAACGAGGGTCATTCAAATTAAGGGAGCGATGCCTGTGGCGGGCTACGCCTACGCGCCCTTTTTGCTATTAGTAGATTGATTTGAATGATTATCCCGTTCCCCCAGTGGAAAAACTATTGGAAAGGTTGATTCAGAATTAATTTTTACAAACCGCTTGCATGGTTTTGTTTTTTAAACATTATATAGCTAAATAGTTATTTAAATAATCAAAATATATTACAAAAAATTTACAAAAAAGTGAGTAAACACTTTTAGATAAAGTCAACAATTACGAAGAAATATTTCGTTTTTTATATCGATTTGTGTCATATAGGGGATAAAATGCCTACTGGGCAAGCGTTTTCTGATAAAAAACAGATATTGCCTAAAAGATCACGAGTTACCTGTGGCTGATGATGCCGCTAGGAACTTCCTTCAGAGAACACGCATCAAAGGAGCCGAAGAAGCATGTTCACACACGTCAAGTCCACCATTAGACACATTGCGCCTGATAACTTACGCGGACGTAGTTTAATCAAGGTGGTCTATGTCGTGCTTGAGTCCCAGTACCAGAGTGCTTTGTCGCAAGCAGTTCGCACTATTAACGCGAACAATCCCAACTTGGCGATTGAAATCAGCGGGTACTTGATTGAGGAACTCCGCGACCCAGAGAATTACGAAGAGTTTAAACGAGAAATGGAGAGTGCGAATATCTTCATCGCTTCTCTCATTTTCATCGAAGACTTAGCACAGAAAGTAGTAGCAGCAGTAGAACCACACCGCGATCGCCTGGACGTTTCCGTTGTCTTTCCGTCCATGCCAGAGGTAATGCGCCTGAGTAAAATGGGTAGCTTTTCTCTAGCACAGTTGGGTCAGTCAAAAAGTGCGATCGCTCAATTCATGCGGAAACGCAAAGAAAAATCCGGTGCGGGATTTCAAGATGGGATGCTGAAGCTTTTGCGAACACTGCCGCAAGTGCTGAAGTTTTTACCGATGGACAAGGCACAGGATGCCCGAAATTTCATGCTCAGTTTTCAGTATTGGCTAGGTGGTTCTCCAGAAAATCTGGAAAACTTCTTGCTGATGCTAGCTGATAAATATGTATTTAAAGGTTTAGAAAAACAGAATTTTGCACCTTCTACATACGAACAGCCGGTGGTTTATCCCGATCTAGGGATTTGGCATCCTTTGGCTCCCAGTATGTTTGAAGATGTCAGAGAGTACCTCAATTGGTATACAGCTCGTAAGGATATTTCTAGCGATCTAAAAGATCCCCTAGCTCCTTGTGTCGGGTTAGTATTGCAACGCACCCACCTAGTTACAGGGGATGATGCCCATTATGTGGCAATGGTGCAGGAGTTGGAAGCATTAGGCGCACGGGTATTACCTGTGTTTGCTGGTGGTTTGGACTTCTCCAAGCCTGTGGATGCTTACTTCTATGAACCAACTACTAACACACAGTTGGTAGATGCAGTGATATCGCTGACTGGTTTTGCTTTAGTGGGTGGCCCAGCCAGACAAGATCATCCCAAGGCAATTGAGTCACTCAAACGCTTAAACCGTCCTTACATGGTGGCGTTACCCTTAGTATTCCAAACCACAGAAGAGTGGATGGATAGTGATTTAGGGTTACATCCAATTCAAGTAGCTTTGCAAATTGCAATTCCGGAATTGGATGGAGCAATTGAGCCGATTATATTATCGGGTAGAGATGGAACTACAGGGAAAGCGATCGCACTGCGCGATCGGGTTGAAGCGGTAGCCGAACGCGCCTTAAAATGGGCTAACCTCCGCCGCAAGCCGAAGCTAGATAAGAAAGTCGCTATCACCGTTTTTAGCTTCCCGCCAGATAAAGGCAACGTCGGAACCGCCGCTTACTTAGATGTATTCGGTTCCATCTACGAGGTGATGAAAGCCCTTAAAAATAACGGCTACGACTTACCAAAATTGCCAGAATCAGCCGAAGCGTTGATGCAAGAAGTCATCCATGACGCTCAAGCGCAGTACAACAGCCCAGAACTGAACGTTGCTTACAAAATGTCGGTTCCTGAATATGAGGCGCTGACCCCTTACTCTCAACGCCTAGAGGAAAACTGGGGGCCACCTCCGGGACATCTCAACAGCGACGGGCAAAACCTGCTGATTTATGGTAAGCAATTCGGTAACGTCTTCATCGGCGTACAACCAACATTTGGTTACGAAGGCGACCCGATGCGGCTTTTGTTCTCCCGTTCAGCTAGTCCTCACCACGGTTTTGCTGCTTACTACACTTACCTAGAGCAAGTTTGGAAAGCTGATGCTGTACTGCACTTTGGTACACACGGTTCCTTGGAATTCATGCCAGGTAAACAGATGGGGATGTCTGGTGATTGTTATCCAGATAACTTGATTGGCTCAATTCCCAACCTGTATTACTACGCAGCTAATAATCCGAGTGAAGCGACAATTGCCAAACGTCGGAGTTATGCCGAAACAATTTCCTACTTGACACCGCCGGCAGAAAATGCTGGTTTGTATAAAGGTTTGAAGGAACTCAGCGAATTAATTGCTTCCTACCAAACCTTGAAAGATAGCGGACGCGGTGTTTCCATTGTCAACAGCATCATGGATAAATGCCGGATCGTGAATCTGGATAAGGATATTAACTTGCCAGAAACCGATGCCAGAGACATGAGTACCGACGATCGCGATAATATTGTTGGCAATGTCTACCGCAAGTTGATGGAAATCGAGTCGCGGTTGTTGCCTTGTGGGTTGCACGTCATTGGTAAACCCCCAAGTGCAGAAGAAGCGATCGCAACTCTCGTCAACATTGCTAGTCTAGATCGTCAAGAAGAAGGACTTCAAGGCTTACCGGGAATTATCGCCAATAGCATTGGGCGTAATATTGACGATATTTACCAAAATAGCGACAGAGGTATTTTAGAAGATGTCCAGTTATTGCAAGATATCACTTTGGCAACCCGTGCAGCAGTAACTGCCCTTGTGCAAGAGCAAATCGACGCCGAAGGACGAGTTTCTCTAGTTTCCCGGTTGAATTTCTTCAACATGGGCAAAAAAGAACCTTGGGTAGAAGCATTGCATAAACTCGGTTATCCCAAAGTCGATGGCGCAGCCCTAAAACCCCTGTTTGAGTACTTAGAATTCTGCCTCCAGCAAGTTTGTGCCGATAACGAACTGGGAGCATTACTCAAAGGCTTAGAAGGTGAGTATGTTTTACCCGGCCCTGGTGGCGATCCCATCCGTAACCCGGATGTATTGCCCACAGGTAAGAATATCCATGCACTCGATCCGCAATCCATCCCTACAACCGCAGCAGTACAATCAGCCAAAATCGTCGTAGACAGGCTTTTGGCACGTAACAAAGCTGAAAATGAAGGAAAATGGCCAGAAACCATCGCCTGCGTCCTTTGGGGAACCGATAATATCAAAACTTACGGCGAATCCCTAGCGCAAATTATGTGGATGGTGGGCGTGCGTCCAGTTCCCGATGCTTTGGGACGGGTGAACAAGTTGGAATTGATATCCTTAGAAGAGTTGGGAAGACCCAGAATTGATGTAGTAATCAACTGTTCTGGTGTATTCCGCGACTTGTTCATCAACCAAATGAACCTGCTAGATCAAGGCGTGAAGATGGCGGCTGAGGCAGATGAACCTTTAGAAATGAACTTTGTTCGCAAACACGCTTTGCAGCAAGCCCAAGATATGGGCATTAATCTGCGTCAAGCAGCGACGCGCGTTTTCTCCAACGCTTCTGGTTCCTACTCGTCAAATATCAACTTGGCGGTAGAAAACAGCACTTGGGATAGCGAAGCCGAGTTGCAGGAAATGTATCTCAACCGGAAATCCTTCTCCTTCAATTCCGATAACCCCGGAATTATGGATGAATCGCGGCAGATTTTTGAAAGCACATTGAAAACTGCTGATGCAACTTTCCAAAATTTGGATTCTTCCGAGATTAGCTTAACGGACGTTTCCCACTACTTTGATTCCGATCCCACTAAGCTAGTGGCAAGTCTGCGGGGTGATGGTAAAAAACCAGCATCTTATATTGCAGATACAACCACAGCTAACGCCCAAGTGCGGACATTATCTGAAACCGTGCGTTTGGATGCGCGTACCAAATTATTAAATCCTAAGTGGTACGAGGGGATGCTGTCTCACGGTTACGAAGGTGTGCGCGAACTCTCCAAGCGGTTGGTGAATACCACAGGTTGGAGTGCGACAGCCGGCGCTGTGGATAACTGGATTTACGAGGATACTAACGAAACCTTCATCAAAGATGAAGAAATGCAGAAACGGTTGCTGAACCTTAATCCCCATTCTTTCCGCAAGATTGTATCAACTTTGTTGGAAGTGAATGGACGCGGTTATTGGGAGACTAGCGAGGATAATTTAGATCGTCTGCGCGAGTTGTACCAAGAAGTTGAAGACCGGATTGAAGGGATAGATTAGGAAATAAGTAGAGTAATCTATACTTCATTAATATAATCTAAAGGCCTGTAGAGACATCATGTGTTAAGTCTTTACAGGTTTTTGTATAAAATAATACTTAATATATTAATCACACTTTGCAAGACCGTTCTCAACTTGTATTTTCATAAGTTACAATGCTTTAAAATAAAACATCTTTTTTGTTTGTACAAACAAAAAAGATGTTTTTGAATAACTTTTTAAATAGTTTTATCAAAAAAATTTTTTATTTATAGAAAATAAGTATGAAATATAGAAAAGATTTTAAAAAATATAATTTGTTATTTCTAAAAATAATTAAGTTAACTATTTTGCTGTAAATTTATTGATAACTTATAATATTATTTTTAATATATTTTTTAAGAGGTTATTAAATTCTTGTTAAAATAATGAAGTAATAAATACAAAGTTAGTTTTAAATTTTTGAAATAGTGATAAAATATTTATGTTTTACAAGACATAAAAGTTATTTGTAAAGCTTCTTGATCGTTATTTTGATTTTCAGTTAGATGTTTTAATTAACTAAGATATAAAAATTGGGAATTAGTCTGTGGAAAACTCTACGATCAGGTGTTGATAACTGAGTGCAAAAAACTAGATATTTACAGAACTTCTTGGTATCTAATAAAAAAGTTGACATTGAGCTTCTGGTTTGGTATTGTATATACCAGCAAATTTCAAAAATTAAAAATATGGAAGCAACAGTAACATTGACAGACGAATACTTAGTACGTCTAGCTATCAAAATAAAAACACATATGGGTATAAAGGAATTTATTCCATTTAAAGAGATGGATCAGACTCAAATACAAGAATGGATTATCAACGCTAATACTATTATTCCAGGTATTTTCATAAAAGAATTACCAAATTTTCCTCATACAGTTAAGTTAAAGTAAAACTACAAAGAATAAACTATTCAATAGTTTATTCTTTACACGGTATTGCTTAATTTAATTGCGTATATTATTTGCAAATAATTAATTTTAAATATGCTATGTTTGTACAAACATAGCATATTTCGTTTGGAGATAGTTAATGGCTTTAGTCATCGCCGGTATAAAAGGACGAATGGGTGACACCAATTTTTATCAAGCAACGATAAAAGCTCGTGATCTAGTGCAAGGAGTACGTGCAGCAAACGAACTCGATGAATGGACAACAATGAGCATTGAGGATCGATTGCAAAGGGAACCTGACCTTAAAAGAATTCAAGAACAAATTGCTCCTTACATTGCTGAAGCAAAGGATCGTTTCTTCGGTTCCATGATTGTGCTTGTTTATAAGGGACAGATTTATTTTGAGAGCATCAAAAAATGGGTAAGTGAAGAAGCCCCGCACGTTTACCAATCCGTGGCAGATAATATAGGTGTCATTACTATTGAAGGTGGCGCTCTGATTATGCTTGATGGCCAACATCGCCTTCTAGCTCTTGAAAAAGTGGTGAAAGGCGAAGTAATAGGAGAGTGCCGCGAGCAAGTACCAAACGATGATGTTTGCGTCATTTTTCTCGCTCACGAAAGCAATGAAAAAACGCGGCGTATCTTCAATAAAGTTAACCGCTATGCTAAACCAACTAGTCGCGGTGACAATATTATCACTAGTGAAGATGATCGCAGCGCTATCATTGCCCGGAAGTTACTAAGTGATGGTGCTCCACTAGGTGTAAGGGTCAAAGGTAGTAGTGATGTAATTGTTGAGTGGAAGAACAATACTATTGCAGTTCGCAGCACGAAGTTGACAACCATAAGCGTTGTCTACGAAACAGTAAAGCTTATTCTAAGCGATCATGGTGTGCCCAATGATACTACTTCTCGCCCTTCCGAAGAGGAACTAGAACAATATTATGAATATGTTGAAAAATTCTGGAATAAAGTGCTTGAGGGGTTACAGGCTTACCAGAAGGCACTTTCTGACAGCAGCAAAATTCCAGAAATGCGTAAGGATGACCACCCATACTCACTGCTATTTAAGGCAGCTGCACAGATTGCTTTATTCAAAGGTCTGATCGCAGCAACGCGCAAGAATCGTATAAGCCTTGAAGAAGCTGTGCGACGGGCTGATAAAATTGACTGGGCTATGTCTTTACCTGTTTGGAAAAATGTACTTGTAACTCCAGGGGGAACAATGGCTAGGGCACAACAAGCACAGAATTTAGGAGGTAAGCTGATTGGATACTTAATTGCAGCTGACAAAATGACGGAAGAAGAGACTGCACAGATCCAACGGGAATACAGTAGCGCACATGGAGTAGACATTAATGATCCTGATGTTAAATTAATGCCTTTACCTAAACCTGTTGTCGAGCTATTAGAAGCTGTAGAACCTCTAGTATAAATGCAGGAATGGATTGAAGCTACTCAAGAACAAGCTCGTTCAATTCCTGAACTAAGCCAGCGTTTGATGCTTGCCTAATTGATGACAATATCAAGTGTGATCGGTTTATTTTTGAGGTTTTCTGTGAGGCGATACCTACGGTAAGCTACGCTAACGCACTCACTCTTCCACAACAGGCGATCGCTTAGTTTTT
>NZ_JAVRCI010000023.1:0-16042 GCF_034530835.1 Nostoc sp. DedQUE12b
GTTGATGGCGGATGGACTAGCTTTAACCAATATCCGCGTCAGCTTGGCGATATCAACGGCGATGGTCGCAATGATATTGTTGGTTTTGGAAATGCTGATGTCTACGTCGCTCTAGCTTAATAGTTTGTTTGTTATTAGCTAGCTCCGAGGTCATCTCCCTGTTAGAGGATGTTTGTAAAGTCTAATAGACCTTTTGCAAAAATCCTTGAATCACCCCTCCCCAACCCTCCCCGTATGTATTGGGGAGGGGGCAAGATTTCAAGTTTACCGCCAATATATCGGGGGGATAAAGGGGGTTTATTCGACTTATGCAAGAGGTTTAATTTATTACTAGCCTTGGCGATTATAAGTCGTGCGCCAGTTGTTCATGGGGAAAGCCCCCTTATCTACGGGACGCTACGCGAATGTTTGTATAGTAGCGATTTCTATCCGCGCAATACTTTTCAAACATCTTCTTAGGGGAAATTTCTCGGTTCTATCGCTCCCCTGATCCTAAAGTAACTTACGCTATTATTAAATACCAAGCTGAGAAACTGCAAAACTCATTCTGCGTAAGGATAATAGGTTTAAAAAAGCATGGATTTAATATTAGGAACCATAAAGGGAGCGATAGAGCCTATTTTTATCTGTTGGCTTTTGATTTCCTCTCAGCAGATGATTACAAAGTATATGTAAAATCTTCTACCAGCATACCGGGAACTAAACTACCTCCTAGTTGGCGACTTTCATAAGTTCCTACTTCGGGAATAAACTCCTGAAAAGTAGTCAAATCTATTAGATTTTCTCCCCAGAAGCGATAGAGACTTTCATCAAAACGTAAGTTTTCAATGGGGGCGATAATTTCTCCATTTTCTACCCAAAAACAAGCATAACGAGTCATACCTGTGATTCTACCAGTGTGGCGATCGCTCCAATTCAAGTAATGCAAATTTGATACATATAATCCTGTATCTAAACTCGGAAGAATCTGCTCAAATACTAAATTACCAGTACTCACTTCTGGCGCTCGTAAAGTCTCTGAACCATTAGCGCCGTTGGCAATTTTTTGATATTCCTTAGCAGTCCGGGAATTCACCAAAGTATTTACCAAACTTCCTTTTTCTATTACAGGTAACTCCGGTGCTGCCATTTCTCCCAATTCATTAAATCGCGGCACTAATCCTCTCTGAAAATTTTCTTTCAAACTAAATTTTAGAGAAAGTTGTTTTTCTTGACGCGATAAAGCAGCTAAAGCACTGTTTCCTTGTTGGATATCAGCTTCGCTCACAGCTCCCCAAGAAAGCATCAATAATAAATCTGCAACAGCAGCAGGTGCAAAATAAGTTCTGTACTGTCCACGTGGCAGTTCTTTAGTTGGGTGAGCAAGCAATTCTAGTTGTTTTTTAGCTTCGCTAATTTTGGCAATATATGTAGATTCATTCCAATCACTCCCGGCAAATGTACCCTTAACAGCTTGTCCAGATGTAGAGAATAGAGAATAATCTAATGTGAAAGAATCAGTAGCAAACCAGTGTTTTTGACCGCTAGAATCACCATAAGCTTTAATTACCATTCCCCCTGCATATATCCCTGTAAAATCTAATTCAGCAACAAGTTCTAGCACCGTTGAGACTACTGCTTCTGCCGCCAATAAATTCCCAAAATGTATTTCTCGACTGGTATTATTTCCTGATGGCAAAACTAGATATGGATCGATGGGTAGTAAAATAAGTTCTTCACGTAATTCCTGTAAAGAATTATATGCTAACTGCCAGTCTACCTCCCAATTGCCAGTAAAGGGAAACTGCCGAACACTGTTGCGCTGCTCTTTCATCAAAGTTAGTTCTATCCAACCATCAGCAACACAACCAGTTTGTCGCACTTTCGCATGATTAAAACGAGTAAATTGACTTATCTCACTGCTAAGTCTTACAGTAAATTGTTCATTTTCTGCTTTCTTGATCAGCAGAGTTTCAATCAGTCGATTAAAACTGACTTCTAATGCAGATAATTCCTCAATTTTCATAGATGTTAAATATTAATAGGGAGTGGAGAAGGGGAAAAAGTTATAAGTTAGGAGTGAGGAGTTATGAGTTGAAGATTTTTTTAACTTTTAACTTATAACTTTCAACTCCTAACTTTTTTCAAGTTCCTCCACCAAAAACTTCAACATTAGCAAACACACAGATAGGCGAACCGTGTCCTACCCAAATGGCCTGATTTGGTTCTCCTTTGCCACAATAAGGAGTACCATATATTTGCCAATTTGTGGCATCTCCGACTTTAATTAAAGTATGCCAAAACTCTGGTGTTGTGGCGCGGTAATTTGGATTACGAAGGGTTTTGGTGAGTTTGCCATTTTCAATTAATTTAGCGTACTCACAACCAAATTGGAATTTGTAGCGGCGATCATCAATTGACCAAGAACGGTTAGATTCCATGTAAACCCCGTGTTCTATCCCGCCAATAATATCTTCAAAAGTGCCGTTTAAAGGCTCTAAATTCAAGTTACCCATGCGATCGATCGCTGGCCGATTCCATGAGCAAGCACGGGCACAGGCAACTCCTGGTACACCTGCTCTTACTTGACTCTCTAGACTGCCTAAACCCCGTTGCAGTACACCTTCTTTAACCAAATACTCCCGTGTCGCTACAGCACCGGTATCATCAAAGCCGTAGCTAGAAAATTCACCAGGCACGGTAGGATCAAAGGTAATGTTCATCAAAGGCGAACCATATACTAGGTTGCCAAAATCGCTTTTATTAACAAAGCTACCCCCAGCATAATTACGCTCATCTCCCAAAATTCGGTCAATTTCTAGGGGATGCCCAACACTTTCATGGATTTGCAGCATCATTTGATCTGGAGCTAAAACTAAATTGGTACGGGTGGTTGGGCATTCTTCTGCTGTCAAGAGTTCTATTGCTTGTTCACCTATTTGCCGCACCCGATGCCATAAGTTTTCTTGTTTTAACAGTTCGAGTCCGCCTTGGTAACAGTTTGCTTGCGAGCCGTTGTTGCTGCGCTGCTGTACAACTGCTCCATCTTGGGCGGTGGCTCCATAATGAGTGCCTATAGATAGAATTTTTTGATAAACTTCTGAGCCGTTGCTGCTAACAAACCAAGATTCTCTCTCAGTGGTGCTGGCACTGGCTATGGTTTGCACAATTTTGTCGTCAACTTTCAGCGTTTGGCAAATGCGAACTAGTAAATTGTTGATTTCTCCTGGACTCAGAGCATCCAATGGCTCAATAAATGGAGATTTATATTCACCAACGACTTTAGGGCGCTCACTTTCACGGAAAGGATGTATCCACCATTCACTGGCTGCTAGTGCCTGTTTGTAGGCTGTTTGGGCAGCGGTTTGCAGGGAAGACAGTTCTAGAGAGTTAGTAGCTGCATAACCCAGACAGCCATTGACCAAAACTTCCAGCATGGCTCCGACAGTGAAGGATTTGCCGTTTAGTTGGGGTAAGGCGTCACGGACTAAACGGTTAGTAGAAGTTTCCTTTACGGCTCTAATACCAATCCAATCAGCGGGTATATCGAAACTAGCGATCGCTTTTTTGAGTTCAGACCACATAATTTTGGGGAATAAAGAATAAAGAATGGGGAATGGGGAATGGGGAATGGGGAATGGGGCAGAGGTGCAAAGGTGCGGAGGGGCAGAGGTGCGGAGGGGAAAAACTTACTGCAATTTCTCCCCTGCTCCCCTGCTCCCCTGCTCCCCTGCTTTTCCATTCCCTACTCCCCACTCTTCCTAATTCCAGTGCCAGCGCGTGCCATCACGGCTATCAATTAGCGTAATACCTTGTGCTTGAAGTTCGTCACGAATGCGATCGCTTTCGGCAAAATTCTTGGCTTTACGTGCTTCTTGCCTTTGCTGAATTTTCGCTTCAATTTCCGTATCGCTTAAACCATTACTCTTGTAAGTTTCCGCTTCTATCTTGGCTTCTAAACCCAAAACTCCAGCTAATGTAACGAGAGTTTGCCATTGAAGTTGTAAGTCCTCTGCTGATGTTTCGGTTTTCCCTTCATGGACAATAATATTTCCCTCACGGCGCAGTTCTTTAGCTAATTCAAATAGCACTGTTAACCCACCAGGAAAATTAAAGTCGTTATTTACAGTTTCTTGAAAGCGTTCAACAGTTTCAGGAAGTAGTGAGGTAGTCCCCACTCCCCATCCTAGTTTTTTGCCGTATTGGTAGCCGAAGAGTAAACCTTCTTTAATGGTGTGCCAACCATTGGTTGCTGCGGCGATCGCTTCGTCGGTAAAATCAATTGGTGTACGATATTGAGCGGTCAGTACGAACAACCGCACTGCCATCGGGTCAACTCCTCGATCCAGCAAGTCTCGAATAGTGGTAAAGTTGCCCAAAGATTTGGACATTTTTTGACCATCTACTGTCACCATGCCGTTATGTAACCAGTAACGCGCTAGGGGTTTTCCTGTTACAGCCTCAGATTGAGCAATTTCGTTTTCGTGGTGGGGAAAAATTAAGTCGGCACCCCCAGCATGAATATCGATGGTATCACCCAAGCGATCGCGCACCATTGCCGAGCATTCTATATGCCACCCCGGACGGCCTGCGCCCCAAGGTGATTCCCAAGCAGGTTCTCCCGGTTTTGCTGCCTTCCATAAAGCAAAATCGAAGGAGTCTTTCTTTTTCTGGTACTCTGGATCTTCTATGTTGACGCGATCGCTTTTCCCGGCTTGCAAATCTTCTAATTTCTGTCCAGAAAGCTTGCCATACTCAGAAAACTGCCGCACTGCATAATAAACATCGCCGTCAGCAGGGTAAGCAAAACCCTTATTTTCTAGCTCATGAATTAATCGCTGAATGCCATTCATCGTGTGGGTAGCACGCGGATATTCATCAGCTTCTTTGATTGAGAGCCGCGCCATATCTTCAAAATATGCTTTGATAAAGCGATCGGCTACGGCTTCCATCGATGAATTTTCAGCACAGGCTCGATTGAGAATCTTGTCATCAATATCAGTAAAATTCTGGATATATCGGACTTCATAACCGATAAACTGGAGGTATCGGCGTATTACATCCCAAACGATGCAAGCTCTAGCATGACCCAAATGGCAGTAGTCATATACCGTCACACCGCAGTAATACATCTTAACCTTGCCTGTTTCGACTGTTTCAAACGGTTCTTGACGACGGGTGAGGGTATTGTAAAGGGTTAGGGTCATAACAGAGTAATGCTGAAATAGAGAGATACGTAATAATAGGGTAAAGCAGCTGGGATGACAGTCCAGCATCCCTATGCTAGTACGTCACGGCGGAAATCAACATACTATTGGACAAAATCTCGAAAGCTCAGAAATCAAAGGTTTTTGACTTTTGACTTCCGCCTTGCGGCGCTAGTGTTTTCTGGACCATCTGCGCTACATTACTATTTTTTGAATATTTGATCACAGCGCTATGCAATCAGCAGTTACACCAGAATCTTCGGCAATGGATACGCCCAAACAAGGAATGCCAGTAACAATTATTACTGGTTTCCTCGGTAGTGGCAAGACGACTTTACTCAATCATATCCTCAACAACCAACAGGGTTTAAAAACCGCTGTTCTCGTAAATGAATTTGGCGAAATTGGCATCGATAACGAGCTAATTGTTTCCACTGGTGAGAACATGGTGGAGCTAAATAATGGTTGTATCTGCTGCACTATTAATAATGATTTAGTAGATGCAGTTTACAAAGTTTTAGAACGCCAAGAAAATCTAGATTATCTAGTAGTGGAAACAACTGGATTGGCAGATCCGCTACCAGTAGCTTTAACATTTCTGGGCACAGAGTTGCGGGATTTAACCCGTTTGGATTCGATTATTACTGTGGTAGACGCGGCAAATTACAGCCTAGATTTATTTAACTCTGAGGCAGCATACAGCCAAATTGCTTATGGCGATGTAATTGTGCTGAACAAAGCAGATTTAGTTGATGAAGCCACTTTGAACGAGTTAGAAAGAAAAATTAATGAAGTTAAGGAAGGAGCAAGAATTATCCGCGCGACGCGATCGCAAGTGCCACTTCCTTTAATTCTCAGTGTTGGTCTGTTTGAGTCGGATAAATATTTTGACACAGTGGTGGATGAACACGACCATCACGATCATGAACATCACGATCATCATGATGATCATGACCACTCAACATGCGGTCACGATCATCACGACCATGACCACGATCACCACGATCATCACCATCATTCTGACCATTTAGAAAATGATGGTTTTACTTCCATATCTTTCCAAAGTGACAAGCCTTTTTCTATTAGGAAGTTTCAGTATTTCTTAGATAACCAGCTACCCTCAAATATCTTCCGAGCGAAGGGGATTATGTGGTTTGATGAAAGTCCGAAGCGTCATATTTTCCACCTTTGCGGTAAACGCTTCACCTTGGATGATGATGAATGGAAAGGTCAACTGAAAAACCAGCTAGTGCTGATTGGTCAAAATTTGGATCGTGAGGCTTTAATTAGTCAACTTGAAAAATGCATTTGTCTACCTTCAACCTCTCGCGGTAAAGGGTTTGGCAAATAAAAGTTAGGAGTTAAGAGTTTAATACTCGTTCCCAGGTAGAATCTGGGAACTCATTCCCAATTGCTCTGCCATTTGTCCTGATGAATGAAAACGCTTCCTCACGAACGTTTAGATTAAAATGCGCGTTGTTATCCAGCGAGTCAAATCATCTCAAGTTACAGTTAATGGTGAAATTATCAGCAAAATTGGGCAGGGGCTAAATTTGCTTGTAGGTATAGCCAATACCGATACTGATGCTGAAATCGACTGGATGGTGCGTAAATGCTTAGAATTGCGGCTGTTTCCTGACCAAGAAGGAGACAACCGTTGGCAAAAATCCATACAAGAAATTGGCGGCGATTTGTTAGTAGTCAGTCAGTTTACACTTTATGGTGACTGTCGCAAAGGTCGCCGTCCTTCTTTTGACCGTTCAGCTGCTCCCCAATCGGCAGAAGATTTGTATAATCGTTTTGTTATCAAGTTAAGAGCTAGCGGGTTGCAGGTAGAAACAGGTAAGTTTGGTGTCATGATGCAAGTTACGATTGAAAACGACGGCCCCGTAACTTTATTACTTGAAAAAGAAGCGATTTAAGTATATACACTAAAAACTGAATAACAGTAGCCTCTAGACCGTGGTGTTCTAATTGATGAGAGAATATTAAATTAACCATTACCAAAGTTTAAATTCATTCATCATGGCGAAAATCCAGTTTTCTAGAGGTCTTGACGAAGAGGTAACTCCAGATGTGCGCTTGACGCGATCGCGTACTGGGGACAGTGGTACAGCGACATTTACTTTTACGAATCCAAAAATTTTAGATCAAGGTACTACCGAAGATATTACCGGAATGTACTTGATTGACGAAGAAGGCGAGATAATTACCCGTGAAGTTAAGGCTAAATTTATTAACGGGAAACCGGAAGAATTAGAAGCACTTTACGTAATGAAATCAGCTCAAGAATGGGAGCGCTTTATGCGTTTCATGGAGCGGTATGCTGAAGAAAACGATCTGGGACTGAGCAAAAATGAGGCATAGAGAATAGGGCATAGGGCATGGGGCATTGATAATTGTCAATGCGTCATTTACCATGCCCAATTATCCATTATTAAAAGTACATGAGTGACATATAATGCCACAACCCCATCCAGACTCGCCTGGAGTTTTAGTAACTTGTGCTGTAGTTACTGTCAGCGATACACGCACTTTGGAAACAGACAAAAGCGGCCAGCTAATTCAGCAGTTACTCCTTGATGCTAACCATGCTGTAGGAGCCTACACGATTATTAAAGATGAACCAGCACAAATTCAAGGGCAGATAGAAAATCTAGGTAAAAGCGCAAATTTGGATGCTGTAATTTTCAATGGTGGTACAGGTATTGCACCAAGAGATACCACCTACGATGCCATTGAGAAGTTACTGGAGAAAACTTTGCCGGGATTTGGTGAGTTATTTCGTTTTTTAAGTTATCAAGAAATTGGTTCGCGGGCGATCGCATCTCGCGCTGTTGCTGGTGTTTATCAAAATAAATTAATCTTCTTGCTTCCTGGTTCCAGTAATGCTGTACGACTGGCGATGGAAAAACTCATTTTGCCCGAACTCACTCACTTGGTAAGCCAGGTTTGTAAGGGGTGAAATTAGCAGCTGTTCAGATAGTTACCATAATAACTTTTGTAAAACTAAGGCATCAGGTACTGAAATCATCCTTTCTATCCTTACATATTGAGGCTACCTAGAATTATAGTCAAACGGATGAAATATTAATATCAGGTCAGTAATGGAACCTATTTACTGGAATTGCATAATTGCTCACAGCATTACTGCATTTTCATACTTTGGTATCCCCATAGTAATAGGGATTTGCTTTGCCAAAACTAAGGCAACTATCCCTTCTAAGTTTTGGGTAGCTTTTTTGTTATCAGGTGGATTCGTACTATTTTGCGGATTTCATCACTTTTTGGCGATCTTTGAGCCATATATGGCAGTGTCGCTGCTGCACTTAGGCGTACTCGATGTAATGGCGTTTATTTCCTTGTCTACCTTACTCTACCTAATGCCAACCGCTTATCAAATTGTCAAGGCGATCGCCAGATATCAAGAAGATACCCGCGAACTGCAACGTAGTCAGCAGATGCAACGCCTATTCCTAGATCAGGGGCCATTTGCAGCCTATATCAAAGATGAGAAATCTAGAATTATATACTACAATCGGGAGCTACAATCTAGATTTTCGGTAGATCCACAAGAATGGTTAGGAAAAACGGATAGTGAATTCTTGCCAGATCCAGAAGAGGGGCGGCGAGTAATGGAAAACGATCGAATCGTTCTGAAAACTCTACGTCCCTTGAAGCTGATTGAAGAAGTAAAGGTATCTGCTAATAATCAGCCGTGCTACTGGCTATCGTTTAAGTTTCCGTTTAGCGATGGCGCAACGGGTGCTTACCGCGTTGGTGGGATCAGTATCGATATTACAGAATCTATAGAAGCACAGCGATCGCTCACTGATTTAAATCGGCAACTAGAAGAAAAAACACTGAAATTAGAAGCAAAAAAACGAGAACTTATATATCTCTCAGATATGGCGGAGATACTTTATTCCTGCGAGTCTGAAGATGAGGTGTATCAAGTAGTTGCTTTAACGTGTTCCAAGCTATTTCCGAATATAAGGGGTTCTATTTATATAATTGCTAATTCTAAAAATTATGTTCAGATGAATAGTTTTTGGGGAGGTGAAAGAAGGAGTAAAGAAATATTTTCACTATCTGATTGTTGGGCTTTGCGGAGAGGAAAATTAAATCTTTCATCGCCTCGTAATTCCGGACTAATGTGCAGTCACTTAATACAGCCTGTTAGCGGCACACATTTGTGCGTTCCATTGTTTGCACAAGGCGAAGTAGTTGGAATTTTACACCTCGACGCGCTTGAAGAAATCAGTCCAGAAGATCGACAAACTTCTGAGATTATTGCTAGAACATTAGGCATTGCACTGAATAATCTATCGATTAAACAACGTCTAACCCATGAAAACTTGCGGGATGGGATGACCCAACTATTCAATCAAAGCTATATGGAAAGCATAACAGAACAAAGGTTAGCGGAAGCGGAACGATCGGGACAACCTCTTAGTATTATTTTTCTTGATATCGATAACTTCAAGTCTTACAACTCGCGCTATGGACACGTAACTGCCAACATTGTTCTCCAGGGGTTAGCAAAGTTACTTTTAAAATCTATTCGCTCTTTTGACATTGCTTGCAGATGGGGCGGTGAAGAATTTGTGATTGTCATGCCTAATATGACACTAGAAACGCTCAGAAAGCGAGTAGAGCAATTAAGGGTAGATATTGAACAAATGCAATTGAAGGATGGCGATCGGCTCCTCGAAAGCATCACCGCTTCTTTTGGAATAGCTGTATCAGAACCAGGGATTACGGTTAAAGATTTTCTAAATCGGGCGAATCAAGCGATGCTTGAGGCAAAGCGAACAGGGAAGAATCGAGTTAGGGAATATGTAAATACTTATAATTGAAGAATAAAGAATTTAGAATACCGCAAGCGGTCAAACAATTTTAGATTTTAGATTTTAGATTGACTCTATGACTATCCTTTGCGCTTCAGTTGCCATAGAAATCAGAAACTTATAAATTTACTCTATAAAAAAACAACTCCCTGAAGATATGGGAGTTGTTTTTTATATTCAAGCAGTTTTTAAAACATTCAGAATGGAGCGATCGCTAAACAGATGGTAGCCAAAATCGCTGCGATTATATAAAAAACTCCAACCACTTGCAATTCTGACCAGCCAGTAAGTTCTAAATGATGGTGTAAAGGTGCCATTTTAAAGAGACGTTTGCCTTTGCCATCGGGGCCCTTCGTGGCTTTGTAATAACTTACCTGTGCCATTACCGAGAGGGTTTCTACAAAGAAGATACCACTGAGAATAAACAGACCTACTAAGCTGTTTGTCAATAGTGCTACAGCAGCTAAAGCTCCTCCCAGTGCCAGGGAACCAGTATCTCCCATGAAAACGCGGGCTGGGTTACGATTATGGGCTAAGAAACCTAAGCACCCGCCACTTAAAGCAGCACAGAAAACCATCAATCCTGGTGCTGTTGGTGCGACTAAAGCACCTAATGCCAAAAGTGCGATCGCTACTGTTCCTGCTGCCAAGCCATCAATACCATCTGTTAAATTAGTCGCATTACTTTCTGCAACTAGTACAAAACCTGCTAAAGGCCAAAATAGGAATCCTAATGGTAGTGTGAAGCTTACCCAAGGCAAAGCAATATTTGTAATATTAGAAGGTTGATTAAACATCAGCCATAGACAAAACATAGCCGCAAAACTCACCTGCAAAGCCAGTTTTGTTTGTGGAGATATACCTTTATTTGATTTCCGGCGCAGAATTTGCCAATCGTCGAGCCAGCCAATCAATCCATAGCTGATTGTCAAAGCCGAAACTGCAAGCACCTCTTTAGAAAAGTTAGACAATATACAGGCAAGCAATACAGATACAGGTATAAAAAATATACCGCCCATTGTGGGAGTGCCTGCCTTTTTGAGATGAGCTTGAGGGCCATCTTCACGAATTATTTGCCCAGTTTTAAGTGCTTGAAGTAAAGGTATTACCCAATAGCCCACCACACCTGAACCCAACGCACACAACAGTAGTGGCAGAGTTAGCGACATACTTTGCCACGGTAGCCGATTGGCCATCGAATCCAAGAAAAATGCTGTTGTACCTAACCCTACGGCTAATAAAGAGGCTAGAGCGATTCCAGAAATGTTTAATCCTTGCTCAGGAGATAATTTAGCGTCCACAGAAGTTTCCCTTCACTCCACACTTAATAAAATTGAATAGCAGTAACTAGGGATACTACCAAGTCCCTAGCCTGAAAAGGCTAATTCTCAGCGATTCCTATATCATCATTGTCATCATCATCGAGGTCGTAGCCAATTCCATCATCTACACCCATTAGGGAGTCTATTCCTTCTTCGTCAGCTTGAAAATCCGGTTCGTGAACGTCACGGGCGATGATGCGACCGTTGTTTTGTAACCAGTCCAACAAAGAGGACTCTGGCTTTAGGGGGATGACATCGGCTCTTTGGTTACGAGCTGCTTCACGTAATGGAGAGTTCAACATATCGAGTCAGGACAAGAAAAGGTTTACGTAAGTTGACATTTAGAGTCTATCACTTGACACGGATTAATTTAGTTATCTTTTCAACCCTTTAATTGATAAATCCGCATTCAGATAGAAATTTTTTTATTTAATAAGCATAAGGCTTAGGTCAAGCGATTCTTAGTAATTTTTATGGCTCTACATATATGTCATTAATATCTTGTTTATGCTGATGGAAAGTGAGTGATTTTTGAGGTGACAGGCGATGATGAGAAAAGCGGCTCTTATGGATGCGATCGCTGGTACAAATCGCGGTCTACTGGCGACCGAAGAACAGAAACAGGTTATCTTAGCAGCGATCGCCAATTTAGAAGACTTTAATCCTACACCCCGTCCGGTGGAAGCTAGTAATTTGCTAGATGGCAATTGGCGATTACTATACACCACTAGCAAGGCTCTTTTAAACTTAGATCGTTTACCTTTATGTAAACTGGGTCAAATCTATCAGTATATCCGGGTAGATACTACCAGTGTTTACAACATAGCTGAGATTTATGGCTTACCTTATTTAGAAGGATTAGTCAGCGTTGCTGCTAAATTTGAGCCAGTTTCAGGTCGGCGTGTCCAAGTGAAATTTGAACGTTCTATTATCGGCTTACAACGTTTAATAGAATACAATTCTCCGGTAACTTTTATCCAACAAATTGAAGCAGGTAGAAAATTTCCCGGAATTGATGTTGCCATAAACAGTGACAAACAGCAAGGCTGGTTAGATATCACTTATATAGATAACGACCTACGGATCGGCAGAGGTAATGAGGGAAGTGTGTTTGTCTTAACTAAAACATAAGCTTTTACAAAATAGCTATTTGCGAATGAAGGTACACTAAAACGTCTACCTTGTCAAGCGGGGTTTAATACCTTTTCCAATTTTGGATGTGGTATGTAACTGGGGAGCAGGGGGCAGAGGAGCGGGAAGATGAGGGAGATGAGGGGACAAGGGGACAAGGAGATAAACAAAACTCCTAACTCTTAACTCCTAACTCCTAACTCAGCACGGGCTAAACCTTTGCTTTCCGCTAACAGCACTCCTAACGCCCAATGCCCCATGCCCCATGCCCCATACCCACTCCCCAATTCAGACAAATAACTTAACAAAGACTCTTGCTGCGACCTTGAGGTTGTAGAGTGAAATCAATTAGCCCTCTAGATTGGCGATTGATAACTAAAAGGGAAAATAATCATGGTTCAACGTGGTTCTAAAGTACGTATTCTCCGCCCTGAATCCTACTGGTTTCAGGATCTAGGAACTGTGGCTTCCATCGACCAAAGCGGCATCAAATACCCTGTAATTGTCCGCTTTGATAAGGTCAATTACTCTGGTATTAATACCAACAACTTTGCCCAGGATGAATTAGTCGAGGTTGAAGCACCAAAGGCTAAAGCACCGAAAAAATAGCAGCAAAGCTACAAGGGGGTTGTTTGATGCGATGATGAAGGGTAGTCTTAAAGTCTGAAGTATGAAGTCTGAAAATTTCAGTTCATTCATTCTTTGTCCTAGCCTACCCTAATCTGCGAGAGCCGCCCTGCGGGTATTTACGGTTTCTTTTGGGTAGTAATACGAGCCATCTACGGCTATGTAAGTTACTACCCCATCTTTTCTTCCTCGATCCCTCAAATAAATCATAATTGCCTGCTTAACTCAGCTTGAATGCCTGAACTGCCTGAAGTTGAAACAGTCCGAAGGGGTCTAAATCAATTGACCCTCAACCAAGAAATCACGGGAGGAGATGTGTTGCTCGATCGCACCATCGCCTACCCGTTTTCTGTTGGTGAGTTTGTTAATGGAATTAAATATAATGCCTACCCCGGAGGGGTTGGCGCAGCCATCACTACTTGGCATCGTCGCGGTAAATATTTGCTTGCCGAACTTTCCTCCCCCTCTTCCACAAGTTGGCTAGGGGTTCATCTGCGAATGACCGGTCAACTATTATGGCTGGATAGAGATGAACCATTACACAAGCATACGCGGGTTAGATTATTCTTTGGGGATCGGCAAGAATTGCGTTTTGTTGACCAGCGAACCTTCGGTAAAATATGGTGGGTTCCGCCTGGTGTTGCTGTTGAAAGTATTATGACTGGTTTGGCAAAACTGGCAGCAGATCCATTTTCACCCGAATTCACTGTTGAATATCTAGCAAACAAACTTCACAACCGCCGCCGTCCAATTAAGACTGCGCTACTAGATCAATCGGTGGTGGCGGGATTAGGTAACATCTATGCTGATGAAGCATTATTTAAGAGTGGAATTTTACCTGAAACCTTGTGTATAGATTTGCAGCTAAAGCAAATTGAACTTTTGCGAACAGCGATAATTCAAGTGTTAGAAACCAGTATTGAGGCTGGTGGTACGACATTTAGTAATTTCTTAAATGTTAAAGGTACTAACGGCAACTATGGTGGTGTAGCCTGGGTTTATAACCGTGCTGGAGAACCCTGTCGAGTTTGTGGTACAGCAATTCAACGGATCAGGCTAGCTGGGCGATCTAGTCATTTTTGCTCCCAGTGTCAAACGTTACGGGGAGTTAGGAGACGCGATTAATCGCGTCTTTACAAGAGTTAGGAGTTCTAACTCGAAACTCTTTTAAAATGCAGGTGAAAGACGTTACAAATTTGAGAGAGGAACTCATGGCAGTCAAAAAAGGAGATTTGGTTCGCGCTGTGCGCGAGAAACTAGAAAACAGTCTGGAGGCTAAAGCCAGTGATGCTCGCTTTCCTTCTTATTTGTTTGAAACCAAGGGCGAAATTGTAGATATTAAAGGTGATTACGCCCTGATTAAGTTTGGGAAAGTGCCAACACCTAATATTTGGTTACGTGTAGATCAACTCGAAGAGTTTAAATAAGTAAAAAGACTTCAGGAGTCATAATTCAGAATTCAGCATTTATTCTGACTCCTGAATTCTTGTTGATAAAAATGGCATCTTAATTTATGTCTTTTTCCCCTAACTCCCCAATTGTCTGTAATTTACCCCGTGTCACCATCGTGGGTGCGGGTAGGGTTGGCAGTACTTTAGCTCAACGCGTTGCAGAGAAAAACCTGGCAGATGTCGTTTTACTAGATATTATTGCGGGAATGCCTCAAGGTTTGGCGCTGGATTTGATGGAAGCCAGGGGAATTGAAATACATAATCGCCAGATTATTGGCACAAATAATTATGCTGATACATCTGGTTCCCAAATCGTGGTAATTACCGCTGGATTTCCCCGTAGACCAGGGATGAGTCGGGATGATTTGTTGAAAACCAATGCCCAGATTGTGGTGGAAGCGGCAAAAAATGCGATCGCTCATTCTCCCAATGCTATTTTTATTGTCGTCACTAACCCGTTGGATGTGATGACTTATTTAGCTTGGCAAGCAACAGGTTTACCACGCGATCGCATTATGGGTATGGCTGGTGTGTTAGATTCCGCCCGTTTTGAAACCTTCATTGCCCTAGAATTGGGCGTTTTACCTGCCGATGTCAAAGCAATGGTATTGGGTAGCCACGGCGATTTAATGGTTCCCTTGTCTCGTTATGCTACCGTTAACGGCATTCCCATCACTGAATTGCTAAATGCAACCACGATTGAACGTTTGGTAGAAAGAACTCGGAACGGTGGCGCAGAAATTGTGGAATTGATGCATACGGGAGGTGCTTTTTTTGCTCCGGCATCGGCTACTAGTGTGATGGTAGAATCGATTTTATTAAATCAGTCGCGGTTGCTTCCTGTGGCGGCGTATCTGCAAGGTGAATACGGTTTAGAAGATGTTGTAATTGGTGTTCCCTGTCGGTTGGGATGCGGTGGAATTGAAAGTATTTTGGAATTGACGCTTACCGATGAAGAAAGAGAGGGTTTGCATACTTCGGCTCGATCTGTGCGTCAAAATATTGAGCGATCGCAGGAAATTTTGGGTAATAAAATAGTTCGTAATTTGTAATTCGTAATTTGTAGAAATAGCAACAAAAATAAAAGGCAGTAGGTTCTAATACCACTGCCTTATTCTTTAATTCCGAAATTTATCACCCTATAAATCAAATCTGGAAATGCCTTTCCAATTCTCTTCCTTTCTAAGGGAGAGGCTTTGAATCGTCTCCATTTTTTGCTAGAGAAGGGGGTTGGAGGGTTGGGTTTTGCGTTAGCGACGGTAATCCTGATCTGCGGGGTCGCCATAGGGGTCTTCGCTGGCTGGGCGGACGTCACCAAACTCCCCAGTGTCTGCGGGGTCGCCGTAAGGGTCTTCGCTAGCTGGGCGAACATTGCCGTAAGACGAGATATCTGCGGGATCGCCGTAAGGGTCTTCACTAGCTGGGCGAACATTGCCGTAAGACGAGATATCTGCGGGGTCGCCGTAGGGGTCTTC